>CAILMA010000257.1 GCA_903835145.1 uncultured Bacteroidota bacterium | reverse complement strand
TATATGAAATTCATCTACAAGCCCCAGTGCTATAAGTTGCGAAGGAATATCAACGCCACCTGTGGATATGTTTCCGCCCCGTTGCTGCTTCAGCTTTAGGACTTCCTGCTCCAGATTTCCGTGTATGATGGCCGTGTGCTTACCGGGTAACTTGTCCAGCGTTCGCGAGCAAACAACAATGTTTTCTATGGCTGCAAAGGCATCTGCAAAATCGTTTATAGCCTTCGTTGACCCAGATTGATTCTTTGCAACATCCGGCCAATAGGGTATCATGAGTTCATAGGTTTTGCGGCCATACAGCAGTGTGTCGGCACCCCGCATCAGCTGTGCAAAGTATTCATGCACACCGTCGTTGCCGGCTCCCTTGGTATGGTCGCAGCAGCCATCTATGGTCAGGTTTATGCCAAATATCAGCTTCCTCATTGCTTTTTGTTTTCCTGAAATTAGGTATTTTTTTCAAGACGGTACCGCCCCCTCGCTCCCCATTTTTTCCTTGCTCCCGCTCTGCTTCTCGCTCTCCCTCTGCCTATCCCCTGGCGCAGGTCTGTACCCCCCCCCGCACGCTGCTGACCTGCGTCTACCCAAACTCCGGGGGCTGCAGACCGGCCGCCTAACACATCATTATGTAGTCTTTAAAAAAGGCTAAATAAATTTGATAAACCGAATGGTTGCGCATATATTTGCAACCATTCGGTTTATCATTTCTAAAAACAAAACGTATGAAAAACAAAATTCTGTTTGTGTTGTGCCTTCTTACAGGTCTTATGTTCATCAATGCTGGTCTGAATAAATTCCTGCATTACATCCCAGAACCCAAAGACATGCCGGAGGCTGCCATGAAAGCAGGTGCGGCCTTCGCCACCATCGGCTGGTTATTACCCCTCGTTGGATTTGCTGAAATCCTGGGCGGGCTATTGCTCATCTTTAAAAAGACACGGGCACTCGGTGCCGTTGTGCTTGTTCCTGTACTGGTAGGCATTGTATTGGCTAATATCAGTATGTCGCCATCGGCCCTGCCAATTGCGGGCGCATTGTTTGCCGTTGTCATTTGGGTGATAGCTGAAAACTGGAAAAAATACCTTCCGATGATAAGCTGATAAAGAACTTTTAACCCACATAAAAAAGTAACAAGAAAGAACAGTGAGAAGGGATATTTTCCAGGCCATAGCAGACCCGACCCGCCGCGCCATTATCGCTTTAATTGCGATACAGGCTATGACGCCCAATGCAATAGCAACCCGTTTTGATATGAGCCGGCAGGCCATTTCAAAACACATGAGGATTCTAACAGAGTGTGACATCGTAAAACCCCGGCAACACGGCAGGGAGATTTATTACCACCTTGAGGTAGAGAAAATAAAAGAAATTGACAAGTGGCTGGAGCAATTCAGGCGCATTTGGGAAAGCCGCTACGAACAGCTGGATCAACTTTTAGAAACCATAAAAAAGGAAACAAAATGAAGAACAACCTTCTTTTCGATTTTATACCCGATAAAGAAAAAAATACGCTGACCATAAGGCGTGAGTTTGCGGCTGGACGCCAATTAGTATGGGACTGTTATACCAAGAGCGAACTGCTGGATCGCTGGTTTTCACCCGCTCCCATGACCACGAAAACGAAGTCTATGGATTTTCGCGATGGCGGACACTGGCATTATGCAATGGAAGAACCTACCGGAAATAAATACTGGGGCTACCTTGAATTCGGGAAAATATCCCCCATCGACTACTATACTTGTAACGATTCGTTCAGCAATGAAAATGGCGACATCAACCAAGACCTGCCACGTGCAGAATGGCTGGTGACCTTTCTTGATCAACAGGAACATACGGTTGTGGATACAGTAGTGAGTTACAAATCGCTTGCTGACCTTGAAACCGTTATAGCGATGGGTATGCAGCAAGGTATGGCATCAACGCTTGAAAGGCTTGACGTACTCCTCCGTGACCTCACCAATAAATAAATCAATCTTATAGGCTAACCAATAAGTCTTATTTGGCGCAGGTCTATAGTCCCGCGGCGGGCTGTAGACCTGCGTCTAACCATACTCAACGCTGCTCTATACCACTTTGCTCTTGCTCCTTTTCTCCGCTCTGCTTTTACGCTGGCTTTCTACAATCCAGACCAGCACAATACCCAGTGTGTAGGCCAGCATATCGCCCCACGAAAAGCCGTTGCCCAGTATCCATTGGGCAGGCTTAGAATGCTGTAACCCAAGGTGTACTATAAGGTGAAAATATTGAGAAATCTCTATGCTGTAGGCGATGATTAACGAGGCAATGGCTACCAAGCGGAAGTTGCCACCTATAAACGTTCTCAGGCCGCAATACATGAGGATCACGACGAGGAAATCGCCAAAAGTGGGGCGTATGAAATCATCGTGCGCGAAAGCGGCTATAAGCACCTCAGTTATAAACAACACGACAGCACAGAGTAAGTATTTGAAGCTAAATCTAAACATAAAAGTACTTTGCAATGCAAAGTTAATTAAAATTGCGAGATAGCATAAATATTTCCGTTACTGGTCGTTTTTCTTATTCGGCTCAAAAAGTGCTGAATTGTGAGCCGAATAAGGGGATTATTTGGCTCATGGGGGTGGAACAAGCAGTTGCATATAATGGAGATGCTACAAGATCCTATCTAAATTAAGATAGTACCTCGTGCTGCGCCCTCCGCCCAGTACTGCAATCGCTTTAATCTCTGATAAGTACTGCAGATCCCGCGTAGCGGTTGCTTTTGATATCTTACTAATGGAGCCATACTTCGTTGCATTCATGCCGCCTTCAAACCCTTCCGGGCCGGCTTCCATCATCTTTTTTATCACTTTCAGCTGTCGCTCGCTGAGCCGGTCGTTAAAGTGGTCAAAAAACTTTGTTTTCTTGATGGTGAAGTCCACAAGCGCTATCGCTTGTTTTTGCGCCGTTACTGTGATTTCCGAAAAATAGGTAATCCATTTTGTGATTTCATTACTTCGGGATGCCTCGTGCAACGCACTATAATACGCGTTCTTGTCCGCTTCTATGGTACGCGATAGGCTAAGCAATATAGGGCGGCCAGCGCCCTGAGACAATGCCTTTTCTGCAATAGCCCTGCCTATACGCCCGTTTCCGTCCTCAAACGGATGTATGGATTCAAAATACAAATGTGCAATAGCACTCCTTACCGAAGCCTGTTTTATGGCCCTGTTACCACCCGGTGCGCTCGTGTTAAACCAGTTCAAAAAACCATCCATCTCAGCAGGAACCCTATCTGAAGGCGGCGCTTCAAAATGAACTTTTTCTTTTCCCATAGCGCCCGAAATTACCTGCATAGGTTCTTCATGGGTGCGCCATGCGCCACGTAATACATTGTTGCTGTCAGCCATAAGCAGCTCGTGCCATTCGAAAAGCTGTTGCGCGGTGAGTGGTTCTGCGAAAGTACTCCGCACGTTAACCATCAGACTGCCAATGCCCTGAGCATTTTTATTTTTAACCGGGTCATGAATTTTATTGAGCCCGAGCCCGTTTTTTATTGAGGAAACCACATCTTCCCTGTTGAAAAACTCGCCCTCGATCGCCGAAGTTTTTATTGCCTCAGCCACCATAGAGTCAACAATTGCCTCCATTTGCAGCTGTTCCGGCATTGCATTGAGCATGCCACTAATGCGGCCCGTCTCCTCCGCAAAAGTGAAGATCGCATCATCCAATCCACCCAGCGCATACCTGAAATCCGGCCAGTCTTCTTGTTGCCAATTGTAAACCATGAGCCGAATATACAACCTATTCGGCTCAAAAAATGCTAAATTATGAGCCGAATAAGAGATTTATTCGGCTCAGGGGGGTGAAATGGGAGTTTATACAAATCGCCGGTCGCACCCCTGTAGCAGTTCTGTAGCGGCGTCGGCGCGCAGTTCTGCAGCTGCGTCTGCCCCGAAAACAGCGGATTGCAATTGCGCTTTGCCTTACCTTTATGGCCTTAGCAACAAATGCGTTGCTGCCAATTCGTTAATAAAAACTTCATTTACGCCAGCATCTTTCGCGAAGAATTTCCAGCGACTTATAGTGTCAGAAATCTGATCTATTATTTCCTTGGGTTTCTTTATATTCATTTGTTTCGCTACTGAAAGGAAGTCAGCAATTTCAAAATTGTCTCTTTTGCCGTTTAGTGTAATATTATGTGCGTCTATCCAACGGCTTTTCGGATTGAAAGCGTGGGACATATCGTAGGCTGGTGCTAACGACCAAGTGCCTTCCTCATTCATAAGAAAAGCTATGTTTTTTGTGTGATCGTCACAGTTTCTCGCCATCACGTTGAATACCATTCTACGAAACATTTGGTCGGCTGCCGGGTAACCAAGTTTCAATTCTCTCATTGCTTGGAATGCTTGTTCATAGCTATAAGCCCCAGGTTGTTTATAATCAAAATGCAGCAGTCCACAGAGGGTCTGTACATGCACTTTATCTTTGTGACCAATCCTGTCAAATCTCTTTGTCATAAAATGAGCCCTGTCGCCCTCCTCATACAGGCGGCACTCCATCATGTTAATTCCGCAGGCTATTGCCATTTTATAGTATGCGTATTCAACTCTTCCGTAGCCCTGTGATGTGCCTAAGATTCCGCTGTCAATTCCGTCAAATTTTATCAACCAATGATTAAACCCAGCCGGAGCTTCAACCTGCCCGGAACGAACCTCGTTGGTTGCGTTATTATACGCAATGATTGCTTTAGCGCGTGCACCGCCTGCCGATGTTCCGACCTTAATGATGTCTTCTAATCCCTTAGCTGTTCCGGGTTCTAATTTGGTTGCAAAATCTTTTCTATCAGATAAAATATCTCTCGCCATCTCTACCAACCCTGCGATTTCAAGAGTGGAAGAATACTCGTCAGTTGTTTGGATAGCTGGTTCAAATTCAAGAGCGCCCATTCCACGTTTTCCAATGTAACAAAGTCGCTCTACAGGATTTAGACTTTCTGGGCTACGTCCATTTCTTGCAAGCCAGGCATCGATGAGCGTGGTGCCGTATTTGTCTGGAAGTGAATCTGCAAGCAGGCCGGGCAGGCCGTGAAAAGTATCTTGATTTAATGAAGGGAAACTAAACACCCTGCCTCTGCCTGCTGTTGATAATGGCATAGTGAATGGGGCTATATCTAATCCTGTAGCAATGAATTTCCGAAAGAATTCAAATGAGGCAGTCAATTCATTTTCATCCCAAAATATAGCGCCAACAGGGTTGCCCCATAATTTTATTTCTGCAGTTATCATGATGATTCTCTTTGATTAGTTTTATTAACTCGTCTCGCCCGGAGCCGTTGACTTTGTTCCAATTTTAGCATTTGTATCGGGCTAATTGAAGCCTTTGTCTGAAATGAATTGAGAAAATCGAGTTTCTCTAATGCTCTTAAAATTTGAATGAAAGACAACAAAGTAGAAATACGGCCATTTTCAATTTGACTTATTGTGGACCGATTCAAACCTGTTTTTTCCGACAGTTCAGTTTGAGTCATATTTTTCTGGACACGCTCTTTTTTGAGGTAGCTTGCCAGCTCCTGAATTATAGCATTGTCGCTTAATCCATACCATGATATTTTGTTGCTTTCAGCCATCATTAAGTCAATTTTTATCGCTAATGTTGCGTTTGTGAATCAAATTTAGCAAAATATATTTATTCTGCCAAATGTTGCTATAAGCAACAATAACATTAGAAATCGGCATTAATGATGCTTATGCACATCATTATACCCAAACCTACACTGATGGAAGGCTTTAGTTTCGCCTTGCTCCGGTGACCTGGTTCCAAGGCAATTGCTTGCTATGTTCTCCTGTCGCAACCCGAGAAAGGGGCGATGCTGCGGGTTTTCGTCGGGTGCTGTTGGGCGTTTAAAAAACCATTTCGGTTAGCGCTAAGCCATTTTATTTCTATTCGATGATGCCCATTTGTTTCATTAGGATGGTGGCGTTGTTGGAGGTGGAGCCGCCGGTTTTCAGGGTGAAGTCGAAGCTGAGGCCGGTGGGAGAAACGGTGCTTTCGAAATGGTAGTTGTTGATTTGGCCGGTGTACCGGGCTGCCATGTCGCAGAGAATGGTATCGTGGGTGGCTACGATGCCGATTGCTTTGTACTTAAGGAGCTTATGAACTATGGCTCTTGTGCCTTGTTGTTTGTCGGTACTGTTGGTGCCGCGGAGGGGTTCATCGAGCAGTACCACATAGGGTATGGTGCTTTGCTCTACGGCCTGCATCAGGTTGCTTATCCTGTTGAGCTCGGCTTTAAAATAAGAGATATCGTCCTGCACGCTATCGGTTACACGCATGGAAGTATAGAGCCTTGCAACGGGCATGGTGACAGCCGTTGCGAACAAGGGAAGGCCCAGGTTTGCGAGGACTACCGAGACGCCGATGGTGCGGATGAATGTGCTTTTCCCAGTCATATTTGCGCCGGTAAGCAGGTAGAACTGCTCCTGAATGCCGAGCGTGAAACTGTTGCCCACAGCGGTTTGTGCATTGAGCAACGGGTGCCTGAGGTCAGTGGCGGTAATAGTTGTTTTCTGGTCGTTGAATTGTGGGTAGGTATATTCGGGATGGTTGAAGGCGTGAACGGAACAGCTGATGAGCGCATCGAGCGCTATGATGCTTTCTGTTGCGTTGATAAGGGTTGCGCGGTTGTGTTTTTTCCATTTTTCGAGGCGGAGGAGGCAGATGATATCGAAAAGGAAAAGGGTGTTCATTAGTGGGCCTACCATGCCATTGTTGCGGCCTTCGAATTGCTGCACGAGTTTGCGGAAGGCAGTCATTTGTTCCAGCGAATTCAGCGCGAGTTCCTGCTGGGCTTTGAGCCATGGTTGTTCAAACTTATTGCTGGCAACCTGACGCAGAAGGGCTTCGTACAATTGCATGAGCGCGGCTGTATTTCCTATCTGCTGGGCAGCGGTTTTTATCTTTTTCTGCTGGTTACCGAGGATGAGCCAATTGGCTACAACGACGCCCCACAGCCCCACCCAAACGCTCGCTAACGCGACAGAATAGGCAATGGCTCCGAGTGCCAGCACAGGCATTACTACTCCGGCAATTTTAAGGAATTGGTTGCCCGCGAACATTTCATCTGCGATCAGCCATTCCCGAAGTCGTTTAAGGTGGTTTTTATCTTCGTTTACCCTCATGCCTTCCACCCTGAAATCTTCAAGGAATTCGGGGTTTTGGCTGAGTTCTTTTATGATTGCCTGACGGTCTTCGATTGTCGTTTTTTCTGTGGTGCCGTTCATCATCATGCCGGCCAGGCTATCGTTGCCGCCGAAAGTAACTGTGCGGTTGAGCATCTGGAACAGCGAATGATCGCCGAACACATCGAGGTCGTAAGTGTAGGGATGTGTTGCGTTTAGGAATTGTGCGCCATTCTGGAAACGTTTATAATTGCCATTGAGGGCTTCGGTTTCGCCTTCAATTATGGTGAGGTACATTTTTACCCGGTCAATTTTGTCTTTCACCATCATGTGCCGCCTCACCAGTATGAGGAATACGATGGCGAGTGCCGCCACCACGTAATAGTAAGTTGAATTCCCGGTATTGATTGCAGTAATAACCAGTATTGCCGCTCCAGTACCCGCCAGCAGCCGGATATTGGCAATGCGATTGCGCTGTTGGGTAAGTAAGGTGAGTTCTGAGTTGAATTTGTTTTTACGAGCCTGATAATATGGTACTGGTGCCTGCATGATGCCCGAAAGCTACGACACTACGGGCTATTTTTTTATTTTTTGTGCGAAGGCCTTTCCCTTGGCATCCATGTAGAACATGCCCTGCTGAATGTTACTGATGTAGTAGTAAACACGGTAAATGTGGTAGATATGGTCCTGTTCTGTGGCACCTTTTTCGTGGTAACTCCGATACCGGTTAATATCTGCGTCTTCTACAATGAGTGGTCCGAGCTCAGGGAATAGTTGCTTGTCATTCTGATCATAAACCTGCCCCTGGGTGTAGTAGTTGTCGCGCTCTGGCACCATAAAAAGGCCGTCGCCAAGGCCGCGCAGGGTTTTGTGTTTAAAGCTGATATTGGGGTACAAAACAGTGCCATCGGATGCCATGAGGCCGACATTGCCTTCATGGTTTGTGACGAGGAAGCAGGAGGTGTTGCAAGTTGAAGTCCGCTGTCCTGATTTGGTCGTCATCATTGAAATATCAAACGAATCGAGTGCGGGTACATATTGGCCATCGGCGTTTATGATACGTAAATGATTGTCACCAACGCGCATATACGGGTAGGAGTCATAACCCGCTATGGCGTCCAAACCGTTACGTGCGTTGTTGTGGTCGAAAACTGCGGCATAGATTTTATTTTTCCAGCGGAAGGCGAAACTGATTTGCTTTTGCTGCAATGGAATAATCTCATTGCCCCTCGTGTCTATGACGCCAAACTTGTTGTTTTCGAAGACAGTAATAAAGCTGTCTTTTGGGTTGCAGGCAACAGGTAGGATGGGGGCCGGCAATGGTTTTACGATGTAGTTGAGCGACCTGTCAATAATGGCTGCGTAATGTTTTGATGGGTTGGAGATCAGATTGCCTTTAACAATCACATCTGCATCCATCCAGCGGAACGAGGGTTGGGTTGTCCAGGCGATGGAATCTTTTTGGAATTCGCGGACCATGGAGCCGTTTACGTTTACTTTGGGTATTTGTTCCTCAAAATCCTGAATTTCCCTTGCCAGGTGATGACCATAGCCGCACCAGTCCTGCACAGGGAACATGTTGGCAAAAGGATCGTTTTCCGTCCAGTCGGTTTTTGGGGCAAGGGTATGGATATCGAGCGTACGGGTGTACACCTTCTTATCTTTTGTAAGGGTGTGGTTACCTTGTTGCTGTTCGGCTTCAATTACAGGTATGGTAGTATCATTACGTTGTACCATTATTACTCCATCTTTGAATGCCATGTAGGAATAGACGAAGGGGAGCAGTTCTTTAAAGTCTTTGCCATAGAGGCCGTACTTGCCATTGAGTGAGGCAATTATCAGTGAATCGGAGCTGCTTAGGGTCTCGTAGTTGGGAGGCAGTACAAGTTTTAAGTCCGGGTAGGAGATGTAGCCCAATTTGCTATCGGCTTGTACAATAAAGCCGTGGCGGTCGTCAGGCTTGGGAATAATTTCTGTGTATTTATCAGGGAGTAGTTTGTGACCGGCAGCATCAAC
>CAILMA010000256.1 GCA_903835145.1 uncultured Bacteroidota bacterium | reverse complement strand
TACATGGTAGAGCTTACTCAGGGCAATCAGAAGGTTGTTCAGAGATTGATAAAAGAATAATTTTCTCCTCTCAAAAAAAAGTGGCCGTTTCATTTATTTGGAACGGTCATTTTTTTATGATAGTGGCGGAGGATGATCAACTTTTAGGCACTGGAATTGGCTCAAACCTGATTGCTCTAAATTGGATGACATAATTTTTTGTATGTCTTCTACTTTACTTTTTATCAACTAACTTTGCATACAAAATAAAATTTTCATTATGATAGAAGCGCCACACAAAGAAGTGGATGAACTGAGGCAGGGTGAGGCATATGCACCATTTACTAATGATCCGAATACTTTTAAGAAGAAATTTTATATAGAAAGCTATGGTTGCCAAATGAATTTCAGTGACAGTGAAATTGTTGCTTCCATTTTATTTAATGAAGGTTATGGACCTACCCGCAATTATGAGGAGGCTGACCTTGTATTGCTCAATACCTGCTCGATTCGTGAAAAAGCGGAGCAAACGGTGCGGAACCGCCTGCAGGCATTCCGGAAAGTGAAAGAGAAGAATTCTGGTATGCTCATTGGCGTGCTCGGTTGCATGGCAGAGCGCCTGAAAGCTAAATTTCTGGAAGAAGAAAAGCTGGTGGACATAGTAGTAGGCCCCGACGCTTACCGCAGCCTCCCTGACCTGATAGCAGAAACAGAAGGTGGGCAGAAAAGCGTGAATGTGCTCCTGAGCCGTGAAGAAACTTATGCCGATATTGCCCCCGTTCGCCTGGATAGCAATGGCGTGAGTGCATTTGTAAGCATCATGAGAGGCTGCAACAATATGTGTACCTTTTGTGTGGTGCCCTTCACCCGTGGCCGCGAGCGCAGCCGCGACGCAAATAGCATCTTAAATGAGTGTCAGGTGTTGTTCGATTCCGGTTATAGGGAAGTAACCTTGCTTGGCCAGAACGTGGATAGCTACTACCATACCAATGCCGATGATAGTGCAGTAACATTCGCGTTGTTGCTTGAGCGTGTAGCGCTAATATCACCACTGTTGCGTGTAAGGTTCAGCACATCGCATCCTAAAGACATCACTGATGATGTGTTGTACACCATGGCGAAATACCACAACATCTGCAAATACATTCACCTGCCGGTGCAGAGCGGTAATACCCGCATCCTTTCCCAAATGAATCGCACTTACACTCGAGAGTGGTATATTCATAAAGTGAACCGCATAAGGGAAATTATGCCCGATTGCGGCCTTAGTACTGATGTTATTTCGGGCTTCTGCACAGAGACTGAAGAAGAGCACCAGGATACGCTTTCTCTTATGGAAATATGCCGCTTTGATATGGCCTACATGTTTTCTTACAGCGAGCGGCCAGGTACACTTGCCGCCCGTCGCTTTACTGACGATGTGCCGGAAGACGTTAAAAAACGCCGCCTTATAGAGATCATAACTTTACAGAACGGTCACTCCCGCGAAAGCTACAAACTGGATATCGGGAAGACTTTTGAGGTATTGATAGAAGCTGATAGTAAGCGCAGTGAAGCCGATTGGAGCGGTAGAAACTCTCAGAATAAAGTGGTTGTATTTCCGAAAGGAACAGCTGACCTGAAAAAGGGTGACTATGCACATGTGCGCATCAATGAAGCAACCTCTGCCACTTTGATAGGAGTGCGCGTGAGTTAACAAGTGGAATTCGGCACTAAAATATTAAATGATTGTCCGTAAATGTACCCAATATTTTGTATCTTCGTGGTATGAAATTCAGTACATTTTACGATAAGTACAACGACGAATCTGCTTGTAAAGAGAAATTCAGACAAATCCGAGAGCAGGAAGGTATTAGTTGT
>CAILMA010000255.1 GCA_903835145.1 uncultured Bacteroidota bacterium | reverse complement strand
TGCTGCGTTTGGAACAAATCACCTCCTACCCGGCGGGAGCATCTATTGCGAAGTGGAGTCTTCTCTGGCTGTACCTTGTGGTGCAGTATTTGAGGAAGCTGGCTATAACGTGATTGAAATAAAATCGGACATGCACGGCAATCAACGGATGATAAAAGTATTAAAATATTGACGAGTGGCACAGTACCATATGTAGGTCCGCACCCGGCGGCCGGCAGAAAGAACATCATTTTTCTGACTGTTGTCGTTTTGCTTCATGTCTGCTACTATATCCTCGCGCTCCAGTTCCGGCGCATATACATGGGCGATTCGTTTGAATACATTTACGAAGCTGTAAATATTAAAGTAAACGGTTTCTTCTACAGTGGCAACCCCGCACTTACCATACAGCCGGAATACATGACCCAGCGGCAGCCCCTTTATCCGCTTTTTCTATTGGGGGTTTACCTGTTTACTATCAACAACTGGGTCGTGCTTTTGTTGCAGCAGTTGCTGTCTGTATTCAACATCATGTACTGCAGGCATGTCTTTCAAAAAATGGGGCTCTCTACCCGATTCGACTGGCTGCTGCTTATCTTGCTGGCAGCCTACCCTGCACAATTTATAAATGCATGTACAATAGCGCCTGATATTTTACTGCAGACCTGTACTGTAGTTTACTTCGGTAGTTTTATAGCCTGGTGGCAACAAAGGCGCACTGCAAGTATGGTTTACATGAGCCTTAGCCTTGTCGCCGGCATGCTGGTAAAACCAGTGCTGTATCCGTTTGTTGTGGTGCATTTTTTGTTGCTCTTGGTCTGCTCAGTGTTGTGGAAACAAAACATGGCGCGTGCCCTTGCTATTGCATTTGTACCAGTGGCTGCCCTGCTTGCCTATAACTACAGTAACCTATGCAGAACAGGCAAATTTCACTTCTCCAGCAACCAGGCTTTTAATGCAATTTACTATTACTATCCCTTTGTGAGTGCAACGCAGGGCACCGACAGTGCCAACCGATTTCTCGAAGAATCGAGGACCCGGGTGCTGCAAAGCGGCGATTTTAAACACCGGTACGACAAAGCGAATGAACTGGGTACTACATTACTGCAACAAAATGCTGGCCCTTACAGCTGGTACCACCTCAAAAACAGTGCAAGGATATTTATAGAACCCGGCAAGGCAGAACTTGATCTATTTACCGGAAAACTCACTTACGGACGCTTGTACAGTAAGCAGCAAACCGGTTTCTACGACACCTGGCGCAAGCATGGCCTGGCTGGACTTGGCAGTTATCTGAGCGACAATAAATCAATATCGGTTGTGCTCCTGGTTTTGTTGTTCAATTTACTGAGACTGGCTGGTTTCTTACTCTTTTTTAGCGCCTTCCGGGCCCCGGGCGTTGTGAAGATTTTCATAGCAGGCTTCGTCTGCTATTTTGCGCTTGCTGCCGGGCCTATTGCTAATACGCGCTACTTCCTACCTGTTTCCCTCATAGTTACCTGCTGCGCCGTTGTGGGTCTTTCTTCCCGTGTCCAGAAGCGGGCATAATATTGGCTATTTTCAGATGGCGCAAAACAAGGATTCAACCGGTGCGGTGTTGGTTATTTTCTTTCGCCTTCCGCCCAACCCGAATCATCGCTGCATTCTCATAATGGATACACATTGGACATCGGCATCATTGCACTGATTCCCTCAGATAGAGTTGGTGTTTTGTTGTTCCTCGGCGGGTGTTCAACACCTTCGGTGTTGGTGGATGTAGTTGTGCCACCGTGGCGCACCTGTCTCGCCGCTGCGGATGAGGACACCGGCGGAATGATACCGAATTTAGCTACCTAATCAAAATATACGTCCAACCTTCATCACCGGGCATAAAAAAAGGCAGGATAAAATCCCACCTTTCTTAAAAAGTATTTTAATGTCAAAACTTATCGCACAAGGGTAATGTTGCCTTGTTTGTTCAACATCTGACCATCTTTAAATTTCGCTGAAATCACATAGATGTAAACGCCCTCTGGCTGTGGTTTGGCATTGAAGCTACCATCCCATCCACTGCCATCTACTGTATTAGCCTGATAAATCAACTGACCCCAGCGATTGTAAATGTCCATGCTGAATTCCGTAAGGCCCTTAGTAAGATACTGACGTGGGAAGAAATAATCGTTGACACCATCACCGTTTGGTGTGAATACACTTGGGAAATCAGCATAACAATCGTTAGCAATAACAACTGTATCGCTGGCGATACAACCATTGATGGTAACTGTAGCAGAGTAGGTACCTGCTTTTACTACCGTGATGCCCGGAGTGATATCGCCTGTATTCCATAACCATGATGCGAGCGGGTTGGTGCTGTTCACATGATCTATGAGGTTATAAGCCGTACCACCTGCGCATATGCTGGTATCTTCACCAAGGTATATGTTTGGCACAGCATAAACCCTTATGTTCTTAGAGATATTCTTTGGTGGACAAAGACGATAGGTAAGATCGAGGTTGATGGTAAGCCCACCGGTGAGGTCAAATGCATGCTGAACAGGGTTTTGATCAGCATAGCTTGTGCCGTCGCCGAAAGACCACTGAACATGTGTAAGTCCGATACCTGTGTATGCACCAGTGAAGGTGATAAGACCACCACGGCAAATGATACTGTCGCTGAGTGTAAGGCCAATAGCTGAATTGCTATCTACCTGCACCAACTGGGTTGAAGTATCAAAACAATTGATATCATCCTTAGCAACAAGAGTAACAACGTAAGAACCGGTATTCATGTAAACGTTAGATCCGTTTACAGCAGTTGTTGAGTTGCCATCGCCAAAATACCAGGTATAGGCGTCACGAACACCAGTTGAGGTATTGGTGAAATTGATAGTACCACCCTGACAGATAGAGTCAGGACTTGTAGTGAACGATGACTTAACCGTTTCAGGCAAAGAGATATTAAGAATTGTGCTGTCCTGACAACGGCTGTTGGTAATAATCAGTTTCGCAGTATAGTTAGTCGCAACTGTTGTGCGGTATACGTGGACCGGATTTTTGGCAGTGTCCGTACGACCGTCGCCGAAGTACCAGCGGTAAGTTAAGCCGGTAGCAGGTAATGATCCATTGTTAAAGAACACCGTATCACCTTTACAACCCAAGTGTACATTGTAAGTGAAAGCAGAAGAAATACCGGGAGCAACGAGCGGAATATCCATTATCCTGTTAGAAGTACAACTGTATGGAGTACCTGTACAAGAGCCAGGGGTAGTTACAACTATGTTCGAATACAAGCCTTGTGACAGGTTAGGAATAACCAATGTACTATCAGGGTTTACCACCGCAATTATTGGAGCCTGTGCTACACCGTTTTTGGTATAGTTGATGGTATCAACCTGACCCGGGTGCAACCAATTAAGTGTAATGAAACCATCGTCGTATCCACAAGCTGATGGATCACTCTTGGTTTTAAAACTATCGCTGAAGCCTGGGTTTACGAGTGGGTAGCTACCACTTGGAGTAGTATGGCAGCGACCAAAATTCACAACAAAATTATCATAAATTCCTGCGCACAAATTCGGTATATCAACATCGCCTGCAGTAGTAGTAAGCACAGATAGCGGGGTTGCCGGTACACCATTTACATTGTAAGTTATGGTATCCAACTCAGTGTGATCAAGACCACGAAGATGAATTACACCGTCGTTAGCACCACAGTAGGTAGGTGAGCTGTAAGTGATTACCGGATCTGGGAACGGACTCTGTGTAATGCTTATAGGCAAACGGGCATTACAGAAATTAGAAAGATTGCTGTAAATTACTAAGGTATCGTTGCCCGTCGCTATCGTATCAAGGTAAGTGGACGTGACTCCCGTATGACTATGAATAATAGTGCTTGTCGCATCCAGCAGATCAATCTTCCACGGACTGCCCAAGCCTCCCGGCGTTATCGAGACGACCGCATCAGATGAACACGTTGATGGTGTAATTATAGTATAGGCCAACGAAGGAATTGGAAGAATAGATATGGTGAACGCAAGTGTCTGGCTACCATTGAGTGGACAGTTGTTGTCTCTCACTACAACATAAAAAGTATAGATGCCGGGAGTAACGCCAAATGTGGACCACCTGATGGTTGCGGTCGGGTGATTGGTAGAATCATTAGTCACAATGAAGTAACAACCTGCAGGTACACCAGTAGTGGTTACGTACAAAACATTTGATGTATCAGGTTCCGACGGAGCTATGACAAGGTTAAACACGGAATCTGTATTTGCGCAGATATGGAAGTGGGTACTATCGTCGAGTGTACCACTGCTGGCGCTTACGAATCCCCCCGAAGGCGGCGTATTGGAACACGTTATCACAAGGAAGGTCATCTCTCGCATACTCGTACCTATCAGCGTATCATTTCGAAACTCTTCAATATTATAGACGACCAACGCACGCTGGGTGGCGTTGGGATAAAATAAGATTTGCCCCGTCGACCTGTCAAACGAGTAAGTACCTGCTGCGTATGTCAATGGATTCGTAGCCGTGTGACCACCTGTATAAGTCACAAATCCCGCCGTTGTACATCCCGAACCTGAGCCAGAAGCACCACGAACAAGCATAAAGTTTAAACTATCACCGTCGGCGTCCACCGCTCCGGGGTTATAACTATCCGCATTGTCCAGACAGAAAAAGGGAACCGGGACGATTGTTAGTGCCGGATTGGAATTATCATGCACCGAGTTATTCAATGTATCTTCTAACTGAGTTGTAGTACCACTTACAATATTTGTAATTGCAGCTGCACGGCCTGTTGCAGAACCAGAACCCATATCACCATAAAACACAAACCGCCAGTGCGTTGAACGATGCGGCATAACATAGGTACCAACGTACACAAACTGGACGATACCGGGAATGGTAGAGCTGGATGAATGGCATTGTGTAGCGTTAGAATCGGCAGGACAAACGGGAGTAATCTCCTTACCATGCAAAGGATTAGACGGAGTATCGTTCTTTAAAGTTATAGTTGTTATATAAGACCCTCCATCATAAATACAAATTTTTGGCGTTGAATAGTAAAGTGTACTAAACGCAGATGCACTTGAAGGTCCACAGTCCCCATAAGCGACCAAGGTCACTTTGTAAGTATTGCCACTAATCCAGTTATAGTGCAAATCAATACCCACGACGTGAGATGCTTTTGCACCAAAACCAGACAGCATAGTGATAGCTGCTAACAGGAAACAACGGAAACTTGCAAGTAATTTTTTTTTCATATAATTGCTTGAATAGAATTTATTTATTAACTCTCCTTTATAATACAGGGTATTAGCACAAAAAGGTTTGGTGAATTTGAAAATAAATCCATTTCCACCTCAAATCGCCAGAACCAAGCCATAAAGTTATTAACTTTCTCATTCATAACAATAGAGAGCATAAATATTTTTATATCGCATATTAATCACGACGGTCATGGAGAATACATTTTCTCCAAATGGCGCTTATAGAATGTTTGTTAGAAAAGTCCATTACATAAATAATTTCATTTTAATATCTCCGGTCCCTTTATTTTCATTCCTAATGTCTGCTATGTAAGGACGAAGTATGATTTACCCACAGCTAACCAATGCTCTAACAATATATTAACGCTTAAAATGGCTGAAACAAGCAACTTTGGCAGGAAAACGGATTATTATTGTGGTACCAAGCGTCAAAATATAGATTAAACTATTTAGGTATTCATTTCTCTGAAAAAATTTAGTTTGTATCTTCACCCTAAATAACCTCTCGTTCTGAAAACCAATTACCTGATATTATTCTTCACTTTTTTTTGTTGTGCGTTTTATTCGTGCAACAATCTGAACAATAACACCCCTACACCGTCGCCTGCTTTCGATAGCGCTATTTTGGCTGCCGAACATATGGGTGATGCAGGCAATAAATTAAAAGCACTTTCGTATATCGCTGATATTCATGCCCACAGCACCAACCTCAATATTGAAGACGAACTGAACTACTACGCTTACATCAATACAATCTACATGACTGAGCTGCAGGATTTTGACCACAGTCTGTCTATTGCCGATACGATGATGGGGCTATTGGAGCAACGCGGTTACCGGAATAAATTGCCGGTAAGGGAGGTACAGATCTACAACATAAAGGGCGATGCGCTGGTAGCGAAAGGTCTTTTTAATGAAGCTTACGATTATTATTATCAGGCAAAAAGTCTTGCAACAGAAACATCAGACTCCTGCTCGCTAAGCACATTTAGCTATAACCTCGGTATGGTCACCTACCGGCAGCAAAAATTTGCAGAGGCCGCTTATTTTTTTAAAGAGTCGTTCGAGGAATCACATTCTTGTCTTGACATATTTACCTACTTCTACAAGCGTCAGGAATTGCTTGATAATATAGCCCTGTGTTACGACCACGTGCAGCAGTATGACAGTGCCATGGTGTATTTTAAAGCCGCACTGAGTTATATTGAAGCAAACAAAGGTCGCTTTAAGGAAAAAACTGACGATGTATACATAAAAGCTGAAGCCGTTATATGGGGGAATATTGCCGATGTGTATATTGGTAGGGGCCAAATGGACTCGGCGAAGGCCTTTCTTGATAAAAGTATCGCCCTTAACCTCAAGAAAGGATACGCCAACAGGGATGCCGAAATAGACCAGATAAAACTGGCTGGCATTTACTTGCAAGAAAAAAAAAATGCCGGAACTCGGTCATCTGCTTAACGACATAAGGGCTGAGCTCGACACCGTGCCAAACACCTTTGTGCAGCTTCAGTGGAATAAACTAAAATTCGATTACTACCTGAATACTAATGATTCGGGCAAGGCACTACCCTATATCCTGGCATATAACAACTTCAACGATTCATTTATCGAACACAACAAGGTGTTGATGGCCTCCGACTTTAACGGGCATATAAGCCGCCTTGAACGCCAGCATGAAATAAATATTCTACAGGAAGAGCGGAAGGAGCGGAAGGAGCGAAAGATCTTTTCTTACATCGTGTTGATTATAGTGCTGATGGCTGTCATCATTATTACGCTCATCCTGCGCTACTCGGCAAAAGCAGCAAAAAACGTGCAGATGCTTACCTTACTCAATGACCAGGTAACCGAGCAAAAAATGAAGCTGGAAAATGCACTGAACGAACTGGAAGTTAAGGACAAAGACAAATCGAGAATACTGCGTTCGGTAGCGCATGATGTTATGAGCCCCATATCGGCAGTGGCGGCCCTTACTGATATTCTAATTATGGAATCAGAAGATGCCAGCGAAGACCATAAAGAAATTCTTGGGCTCATTCGCGAGGCGTGCAACAACTCACTTAGCCTGAGCCGCGACATACTTGATGCGGCAGTAACAATAGCACCCGGCAAAATGGCGAAAGAACAGGTTAACATTAATAAACTGGTAAGCGGTTGCGTGGAACTACTGGCTGTTAGGGCCGCAGAAAAAGAACAGACCCTCAGCTTTAAGTCAGAAGTTGAAAACCTGAATGCATTTGTGAATAAAGAAAAAATATGGCGTGTAGTTAATAACCTGTTGATGAATGCCATTAAATTCAGCTACGAAAAATCAACTATACTCATAAACCTACGCCTCGTAAAGGACGAAATAGTTATATCGGTTAAAGATACCGGAATAGGTATCCCCGAAAAAAACAAGGCCACTGTATTTGATATGTTTACCGAAAGTAAGATGTATGGTACATCAGGTGAAAAACCGCATGGCATTGGCCTTTCTATATCATTGCAGGTTGCAAAACTGCATGGCGGCGACATTTGGTTTGAGAGTGAAGAAGGCAAGGGAACAACCTTCTTCCTGTCCTTCCCTGTAAATTATTCTCCCAAAACAGCGTTATGAGTATTATTTTAAAATGATTGTCCGTAAATGTACCCAATATTTTGTATCTTCGTGGTATGAAATTCAGTACATTTTACGATAAGTACAACGACGAATCTGCTTGTAAAGAGAAATTCAGACAAATCCGAGAGCAGGAAGGTATTAGTTGT
>CAILMA010000254.1 GCA_903835145.1 uncultured Bacteroidota bacterium | reverse complement strand
GGCAGGAACGACCACAACATATTTACGAGCAGGAAGCTGAGGTCTACATTGTTCTTCCAGGGGCTCTCACCCGTAATGCGGCCAAAGCTTTGCGACCAATAGAAAAACCGCAGTCCGGAGACGCCATTGGTGCCGTTCACTACTTTTTCAGGATGAAGGTCAAACTGCTGATAAAGACCAATGCTCATAGGCAAGAGCAACAACGCAATTATGATGATACCGACCAAGTAGGCAGGATGAAAGAACTTCCTCCACTCCCGTTTCAGTGACCAATCAGAAATAAAACAAAATACCGGAACCATGAGCGCAATAGGCCCCTTTGTCATCATACCCAGGCCTATGGCGCAAAACCCGAGCATCAGATATTTTATCTTCCGGGTCACATCCCATTCTTTTGTGAGCCATATGGCAGTAATTACCCAACTCATGAGTATGGTATCGCACCTTACATCATTCACCATAAGGAACATACCCTGGCAGGTAGCAAGCAGCAAGGCCGCAAGACGGGCTGTATTTTCGTTGTAGAGCAGCCTTGCAAGGCGGTAGGTAGCATAAAGTGCCCAAAGTGCCAGCAATATAGATGGCAGTTTGTACCCGAGGTCATTTTCACCGAAAATCTTCATACTCAGGGCACTCACCCAAAATAGAAATGGTGGCTTATCCAGGTAGTCGCGCCCCAGTTCGTAAACCTGCAGCCAATTGTTGCTGTGCACCATACCACTGCTTATAACCGCATATTCCGAGGCGTCAATATCCATAGTATCGACCCTTACAGCAGTAAAATACAGGACGGCAATGATGATGAATACCCAAAATGGAATCTTCGGCATAAATAAATTTTCAGTGAGCAAAAATAGTTGCAATTTTATCGAATGCTGAGATTAAAATATTATTCCATCAACCTGGGCTTTGAATACCCGTTCACAACGCACAAAGGTACCAAAACCCATCAGCCTTCGCTTATTACGTCCCTTGGGCTGGCAAACTTCACCGGCTACGGCGAGGCGCCAGCTATCAGCTACTACAACATTACCGTGGAAGACATGGTACAATCACTTGAGGCCAAACGACCAGCTATAGAGCGATATGCGCTTACTGACCCGGGCAGGTTTTGGCATTTTCTGCACCATCTTATACCCGGCCAGCACTTTCTTACCGCCGCGCTTGATATTGCATCGTGGGACCTCTTCTCCCAAATGCGACGGCAGCCTCTTTTTCAGGTTTTAGGCCTCAAATGGGAAAATATTCCGCTTACCGACTACACAATAGGCATTGATACCCCGGAAAAAATGGTAACCAAAATACTGGCACACCCATGGCCAATCTATAAAATAAAACTGGGCCGCGCTGATGATATAGACATACTGCGCTCGATAAGAGCCAATACCGATGCCCCGGTAAGAATTGACGCCAATGAAGGCTGGACGTTCGACGAGGCGCGCCGCTTGCTGCCAGAGCTTGAAAAACTGGGCGTAACCCTTGTGGAGCAACCACTGCCACGAGGCGAGCATGAAGCCATGAAGGAGCTAAAACAATGCTCAAATCTGCCGCTTTTTGCCGATGAGAGCTGCCGAACGGAAGATGAAGTAAAAAAATGTGCCGAAGGATTTGACGGGATAAATATAAAATTCACCAAATGCGGTGGAATTACCCCGGCTCTACGCATGATAAAGGAAGCCCGTGCACTTGGCCTAAAGGTGATGATAGGTAACATGAATGAGAGTTCGGTAGGCTGCGCAGCCATAGCCCACCTGGCACCGCTCACTGATGAGCTCGATGCCGATGGACCGTTGTTGCTCAATGAAGATGTGGCCGAAGGCTTGCAGTATGAACAAGGAAAGGTAATAATAAGCGGGCGCCCGGGCCTCGGTATCAGATTCACTGGTGAGCCGACACGCTGATTTTATTTGCTGTTTCGTCCATCATTTGTAAAGATGAATTAGCGAATTCAGCGAGCGTTGAGACCCACCGAAAGTAAGATAAGGGCTACCCCGGAGTTACCAGAATAGCCCTGAACAAAAAATCTTTATCTTGAATAGGTATTATTGCCAGAACTAAGCAGTAGCTTCAGGAGCTGGCGCTTCGCCTTCAGCAGCAACTTCGGCACCTTCTTCAGTTGCTTCTTCTTCCGCTCTGAAATGCAACAAGTCGTTTGCTTTCAGCAGGTCATACCATTTCAGCATCTTCTTCATGTCGCTTACATACACCCTATCCTCATCAAACTCAGGAAAAACTGTCTTAAAATAGCCAGCTATGGCATCTTTATTAGCAGTTTTCTGGTCTATTGGCGGCACAGTTGTTTCATGCTCCATCATTTTCTGGAACACATTATGCAAGCGCACATTTTCAGCTACTGTATATACTTCTATACTTTCCAGCGGTGTAACATTATGCTGACGTGCTGATATGAATTTGGTTGTTTTATCGCCTATGTTGCGCACTATTGCGCCATCACTCTTGGTGGATAATAACTGGTAAAGACCACTCAGCCCGGTTACCGAAACTATTTCTCTATATTCCATATTTCTAAATCAAAGGGTAGCAAAAATAGAATATTTTAAACTAAAAAGTGGCTATCGTGACAATTTTTGGCATTATTGTTTAGCCCGCGTTACATTATTTTTACTTTTTCCAATTTTCGCAGTATAATTGTGATGCGTTTTTTAATTAAAGATTAAAATGATTGTCCGTAAATGTACCCAATATTTTGTATCTTCGTGGTATGAAATTCAGTACATTTTACGATAAGTACAACGACGAATCTGCTTGTAAAGAGAAATTCAGACAAATCCGAGAGCAGGAAGGTATTAGTTGT
>CAILMA010000253.1 GCA_903835145.1 uncultured Bacteroidota bacterium | reverse complement strand
ATAGCCCACACCAGCGTACATGTTTTCCCTCACCTTCCTGAGCAAGGTCTGGTGTATTCTCGCTGCCGAATAGTTAATGAGATAACCATCACTCAGTGTAGAATAGCCACCCAGGCCATAGGTATAAGACGGGAAATAAAGGTAACGCCAGTCGCCTACTATGTTGTATTTATTGCCTTTTGTCCAGATGCTGGTTTGAAACGGGAATATAATCTGGTTGCGGGCTGTGTAGGTAAAACTGGTAAGCGCGCTTGAAGTTTTAGCGTCGGGGCTGGTATAAAACGCCGCATTGGCACTCACGAGGGCTGCAAAGCCGGTCTGTAGCGTATATCCTGCGGCTGGCACGCCAGATATTCTTAGTTTCGATGATTTAGTGGCTGAGGTATCGCGGGGTTTGGTTTTTCCACCGTGCAACCAACTGGTCGCTATATCTATCAGGTCGTTATTGTCATAAAAATAATATTTTTCCCCTTTTTGAGCAGTGGCATCAATCGAAGAAAGCATTAAAACAATAAGAGTGAGGTATGACCTGATGATTTTCAAACAATTTGGCTTAAGTCTTTAGTTCATTGCTCCGGCGGCCTTTGACGGATAGATAAGACTAAAGTTAGCTGCAAAGGTTAAATTGAAAACGTTAAGAATGGTGTAAAAGGACTATTGAACCCACAAATGAGCCCATAGAATCTCCCGTGTCGATTTAATCCCTTGATACTCAATGGCATCAATTTGTAACCCTTGCACGCCAGGGTAGTTCCGGCGCACTATTGAGGTGCCCCAGGTACCTTGCGAGTACAAAAAGGTAGTCGGAAAGGCGATTTAGATAGGAAATAATGAGCGGTGGCACAAATTCATGTTCTTCCTGCATAGCCACACATATGCGCTCAGCCCTGCGGCAAACGCAACGCGCCACGTGGCATGTAGAACCAGCCAAACAACCGCCCGGCAGTAGGAACGATCGCATCTCGGGCAGCACTTCGTTCATGGCATCTATGCGCTGTTCCAGCCATTCACTATCCTGCTCGTGCAGGTCAGGCAGTTTCATTTTAATGTCTTTTCCGGGGTCGGTAGCCAGTGCTGAGCCAATGGTAAACAGGCGGTCCTGAATTTCCCTTATCTCTGCTACAACCTGCTCGTTGGCGCACATATCACTTACCATACCCATGTAGGAGTTCAGCTCGTCAACAGTGCCATAACTTTCTATGCGGATATGGCTTTTGGGCACCCGCACACCACCTATCAGGCTTGTGCTTCCTTTATCTCCAGTCTTGGTATATATCTTAAACATTGCGTGCTGCCGTTGTATTGGCGGGGGTATTAGCGTTTATCAAAAACCATTATAAAATCTTCCATCGGCTGGAAGAAATAATCGGTCCATCCGTTTTTATGCTCATCCATTTCGGCCTGGTCAGGAAAGCCAGTGTGGGTAAGTAGTAATTTTGTGCCGTCTTCATCAGCCTTCAACACGTAATGAACTGTGGAAGGTGCTGCTGCTTCGTCCCAGTCGGTTGTTTTCCACGTATAAGAAAGCTCTGTAGGTGAGGCTTGTATCACTTCTCCAAAAACCCAGCCATCAAACATTTCAAACTTTCCACCGGGCTTGGTTTCTACTGTGCCTTCACCACCACTCCACTTCCTTATAAGTGCACTATCCGTGAGCAACTGCATTATTCTTGCCGGTTTTGCAGGCAAATCAAACTCTAAGCTGAGATTATATGCCATAGCACTTTGTTTTTTAGTTTTTAGACTGTGCACGCAGCTCGTCAATGAGCTTATCCACTTTCTCCTTGGTGAGATGTTCTCTGTAAAATTTGCCCAACTGCATCATAGGCGCATAGCCACATGCACCGAGGCACTCTGCAGGTTTCAGGGTAAACAGGCCGTCGGCCGTCGTTTCACCTTCTTTAATTCCCAGTTTTTGCTTTATGTATTCAATAATATCGTCGCTGCCATTGAGCATACAAGGCCCTGTGCGGCATACTTCAAGCACATGCTTGCCAACCGGCTTTGTATTGAACATACTGTAGAAAGTGGCTACCTCATAAACTTCAATAGGAAGGATATGGAGCAACTCAGCCACATAGTCCATTACCGGAGCATCCAGCCATCCCCCAAACTCTGTTTGGGCAACGTGAAGCAACGGTATCAATGCGCTTTTTTGCTTCCCTTCCGGGTAGTGGGCTATTAGTTCCTGTACTTCCTTTAACTTCTCTTGTGAAAATTTTATGCTCATTATTTAGCCAGTTAAATTTGCGAAATCAGTTCAGACTGCAAGTAAGTGATTAATGGTAGTATTTATAACCTTTACCTGATTAATCAACTCTACATTTCCTGCAAGCTTTTCTTCCTTTCTGCAAATTTCTAAATAATATTCCAAATCAACAGCTTCTTTGGCTGCAATTTTCATTTTATGTATAAAATCATTTTGATTCCGGGCACTACCGGCTTCTTCTATATTGGCTTCTACCGAAAGTGAGGTCCGTATTATATTGTTGGACAGCGACCATTTTTTCATATTGTCAAGTACCATACAAAAATTCAGTGTTTCCAACGCCATGTCTGAGGCAAGTTCTGTGATAGAACTTTTCGTTGTGTTATT
>CAILMA010000252.1 GCA_903835145.1 uncultured Bacteroidota bacterium | reverse complement strand
TATCCGGTTTATAACTATGAGGCCCTGCACCAGATGTTTACTCCCGAGCGCTTTGAGGCCGATAGGAAAACGGAAGAAGAACGGCTGGACAAATGGAAGGCGACCTTGCCGCCTGATGACGGTGCGCCGGTAGTGGTGGTAACCACCAGTGGTGGCGGTTCCCGGTCCACCTACTGGACTTTCCATGTGCTGCAATACCTCGATAGCCTGAGTGGCGGTAACCTCTTTAAGCATACCGTAATGATAACAGGAGCATCGGGCGGTATGATAGGGGCGGCTTACTGGCGCAGCATACACGATGCATATGACATGGGCTTGATTAAAGACCGCTATTCACCGCAGTATCAGGCAAACATGGGCAAGGATTTGCTTAATGCCATTATATTCTCGCTGGCGAGCGTTGATCTTATTTCTCCGTTTAACAAAATATCCATTGCTGGTTACTCCTACACCCGCGACCGTGGCTATGCCATGGAGCAGGAGCTGGTGACCAATACAGACAGCCTGCTGGATAAGAATTTCAATTACTTCCGTCAGCGCGAGGCAGCCGGGAAAATACCTGAGTTGCTCATAAACGGAACGATTATAAACGACGGGCGCAAGCTCATGATGAGCAGCCAGCCTGTAGGGTATCTTACCCAGCCGGAATATTCGCTGCATGAGGCTAACCCGCCTATTGATGCCGTAGATTTTTCGGAGTTTTTTGCGAAGCAGGATCCGTATAACCTTAGGATTACCTCTGCATTACGCATGAATGCTACTTTCCCTTTTGTGCTGCCAGTGGTGCGGCTGCCCAGTAAGCCCTATATGAATATTATGGATGCCGGACTCCGGGATAACTTCGGCGCTGAGCTTGCCAGCAGGTATATTTTTGAGATGCGCAAGTGGCTGGAAAAAAATGCATCGAGAACCATATTCCTGGAGATAAGAGATAGCCGCGAGTACGATGTTTGCGCGCCATCTCAGGAATCTACGCTGAGCAATATGCTTATAGATCCACTCTTTGTGATTCAGAATAAATGGGAGCCCATACAATCTTACAAACACGGTTTCATGAAGGAATACACACCCTTCTTTATGGCTGGTAAGATGCACTATGTAACCATGTCCTACGTGCCCAAGGAGCAAAGCAAATCGGCAGCCCTCAATTTCCACCTCACGCTGGAAGAAAAGGAAGACCTGTATGAATCAATATACAATGCTGAGAATCAGGCGTCGGCAGACACGCTGCTAAAGTTGCTTCGTTAGTTCTGCCCAGTTGTAGTCAGCTGGTTGCCATTTTTTGTTGGCTATTTTTTGTATTAAAGTCCGGTTGTAGCCAAATCTTATTTTTTGCAACACGAGTTCGTAAAGTTGTATCATGCTGCTGTAAAGCGCAAGGTCGGCCCAGGCGGCGCCGGCAAAGTGGGTGAAGAACGATTTAAAAATGACCCTTGCTTCCTTCATGTTCCAGTAATGCAAAACGAAGGGCAGGGCAGCTTTAACCTCGGTATTCGACTGAAAAACAGCTGAAAATGCGAATTGTTCTATAACGTGTTTCGGGAAATGGCGATACTGCTCATCGGTAAAATTGAGTACATCTTGCAGCAGATTTTTATGTTTCGTGTTGAAGCCCAATATCCCTGCGTTCCACATGTCCAGGTCGTAAAGTGGTTGGTTATTTATTTTTGGTGCTCCTGCGGAATGCAGGTAGGTGTTTAGTTTTTTGAGCAGGGGGTTTCCACAATCACTTACCCGCCCTTCCTGCATATGCATGTAAAGTGCACCATTATCTATACCCTCAAAAACAGAGTCTATAGAGTGGGTAAAAACAACATCAGTATCGGCATACAGTATATTACCATCGTGGTTTTGGGCAAAGTCCAGCAGCACCTCAATCTTCACCCTATGAACGAAGTTGATATCGCCCCGCCATTTTTGTATTGTGGGCTGGTCAATCTTACGGAAGTTCAAGGGCAATGGGCAATCTTTAAAACGGCTGAACCACTCCGGCTGGTCGGTATACAGCCATATTTCAAAATTGGGCCAGGTTTCCGTTTTGTACAGCCGGGATAGCGATAGCAGTGCAAAGGCGCACTCCAGGAAAATGCCTTCGTTTCCGTAGCACTGCAGCACGAGGTATGATGGCTGGCGAGTATTCATTGTGGGCGCAAAACTATTTAAATCTTAAATTAAGGGGTTGTAAAGTTTTCAGGCTGTTGCCCAAGTTTAAAGGTCATCGAGTTCTACAGTTTCATTTTCGGGCGGCCTTACAAGCTGGTATTTGCGGGCAAAGTTGCACCAGTGGCAGTCTTCCTTACCGCAGCCGGTATTGAATAGATCG
>CAILMA010000251.1 GCA_903835145.1 uncultured Bacteroidota bacterium | reverse complement strand
CGCAATGCCAACGGTGACGCAAGGTATGCAGCAATCAGGGGCATGGACAAGCGCTATAATTACACCACAGTAGATGGTGTGAAGGTGGCGAGCCCTGATGACAAAGGTCGCTATGTGCCGCTCGACGTTTTCCCGGCTGAAATTCTGGATAGGGTAGAGGTTATAAAATCGCTCACTCCTTCTATGGAAGGTGATGCGATAGGGGGAGTGACGAATCTGGTTATGAAGAAGGCTCCGGACCACATGGTCATATCAGCTACCGCTGCGACGGGTATAAACGACAATAACCTTAGTTCTAAGTTTGTAAGGTTTGACCAAAATGCAATCGTAAATAACGATCCCGCTAAATTGAACGGTTCTGCTTATCAGGCGAAAGTGACCGACTTACCATTCGGCAGCTCTAACGTCCATTCAATGCAGGCGCCGCCGAACGGATTGTTCAGCCTTAGCCTCGGCAACAGGTTCCTTAAGCGCAAACAACTGGGTATAATGCTTGCCGGAAGTTATCAGAACGCTTACAAGCAGGCGGACAATATTTTCTTTAAACCTGCGTCTCAGCCTGCAGCCAACAACACGCCCGAGTTTGATGACCTGGAATTGAGAAAGTACAATAGGCAGGAGACCCGTTCGGCTTTGCATACCAACATCGATTACAAATTCAACGATAAAAACACAATTGACTTGTATGCTTTGTACCTGAACCTGAAGGTGCTTGAGGACAGGTATGTTACCGATACAACTATAAGCGGCGTAAATAGGTTGGGGCCGGGAGAAGGTAAAGTGAGTTACAAAGACCGGACCGGACTTCGTGATGACCAGATTGCCCACATAAAGTTGAAGGGTACACACGTGCTTGCCGATAAGTTGGTACTTGACTGGACGGGTGCATTTAACAAAGCCACTGCAAACGTGCCCGACTTAACTACGCTTTCCACAGGTAATAATTTTACTAAAGATTCTTCCGGCAACATTAAGCAAAGCGGTCTTTACCTCGGTGGTATCGGCAAATCTTGGGAAAAGACAACAGATCAGGATGTTCAGGGCTTTCTGAACCTTACGTACACCCCCACAATACTCGATAAAGATATTGAATTTAAAGTAGGTGGCATGTACAGGAGCAAGGACCGTATGAACTATTACAACGATTATTCGTTACAGCCTTACAATCAGACGCAGCCGTTTACGAGCATATCCAATGTTGCGTATTCGCAGCTTTACCTTACAAACAATCTTGGAGACCCGGGAAACTCTCTTACCTACAAGGTTCATGAAAATATTTACGGCTACTATGCTCAATTCAAAGTGCATTTTTTTGACGATAAACTGGAAGCACTTGGTGGTGTAAGAATTGAACATACGCACATGGAAGACAGTCTTTACAAAGACAATAAACTAAATGATGACGTCGCCGGAGTATATGATTATACTGATGTATTGCCAAGTTTGCATTTGAAGTATAAACTGCATGAAAATGAAAATATCCGGCTTTCTTATTATGAATCAATTTGCCGCCCGGGATTTTTCGAATTAGTTAACTACAGTTTTACGGGCGAGAATTTTACCGAGATTGGTAATCCATACCTTAACCATAGTGTGGCACAGAATTTTGACTTGCGCTACGAACTATTTCCAAAACACAAAGGCAAGGAGCAGCTGTTAGCTGGAGTATTTTATAAAAATATTGACAATCCTATTGAATATCTGCTTACAAGGCTTAATAAGCCGTCAGCTCAATACCTGCAACCGGAGAATGTACCCGGCGGCAATGCGCTCAACTATGGTGCTGAAGTTGCTTATACCAAGTATTTCCATTATTTCGGTATAACAGGAAACTATACCTATACGCACTCAGAAATTAAAGCCGACAAAGTAAACATAAATGCAGCTGGATTACCAGTTGCCGGAACTGAAACACGTCCGCTGCAAGGTCAGGCGGCTCATGTGGGCAATCTCGCAGTGTTTTATAAAAATCCTGTACTTGGCTTTGATGCTCAGTTTTCGCTCCAGTACACTGGCCGCCACATAGCCCTGCTTTCGGAATATGTGGGTCTTGACTACTATCAGCGCGGTACTACCTACCTCGATTTCTCCTGCGAAAAACGAATTGTAAAGCACCTTGCAGCCTATGTGAAGATTCATAACCTGCTGAATACGCCAACAATCGTGGAGTTGAGTGCTTCAAATACTCAGTTTACTAACGTTAACTCGCCAGCATTTTATCTACCATACCAAAACCTGAGCGACGGCAAAATACTTGTTGAAAAAAACAACTACGGCAGAAACTACCTCGTAGGTCTACGTTACAAACTTGACTAATCTAAATTTTTGTATTTAAATTAAATATATGAAAACCTTTTCTTTTTCCTTTTCCCTTCTATTCATAGCATTATTTATCATCACTTCTTGTAAAAGAACGGGTAACGATTATACCTACGTTTCTAAAAAACCAATAGTTCAAGCCGCCGCTATCAGCGATACGCTCAATGGCACGGTAAAGGGCACATTGGTGCAAGGGCATACCTACTGGGTAACCGGGCCAGTGACCATTAATGCCGGTGACACCTTGTTTGTGCAAAGTGGTGTAACGGTGAATGTTATCAATCCCTATTCCTACATTTATGTAAAGGGTACGTTTATCTCTATTGGTACGCAAAGCGCCCCTAACTGGTTTACTGTGCCTGCATTAACAGGTGCCAATAAACAGAATAACCTGAGTGCTGCGGCAACCCCGCAAACAGATTCTGCGTTTACATCTTCCCGCAATTGGTGCGGTATACAATGCGATACAAGCTGCAGGCTTTTTGTGGCTAAATGGACGCACATTGAGTTTTCTGGTCATGCTTATTCCACACCACCAATGGCGGTGCTTAAAAGTCCATCATGGGCCATTTACTTCTCCAACCCGAATGGCTACATGATTCTTGAGGATTCCTGGA
Source organism: uncultured Bacteroidota bacterium (assembly GCA_903835145.1). GTDB lineage: Bacteria > Bacteroidota > Bacteroidia > Chitinophagales > Chitinophagaceae > Flavipsychrobacter. The sequence goes on along the minus strand of CAILMA010000251.1, from coordinate 281 downwards.
TCTATGGTACGGTGGACGATGCCGTTAGGTTTGCAGGTGGCAAGATTTGTGTGATGCGCAACACCTTCGAGAAAATCAGTTACAATTCCGGCGATTGCCTGAATGCAAAACAGGGCACTGTGGGTATAATGGCGTATAACTTGTTTGTAAGCACAGCTACCAATGGCACCAAGGCATCGAACAAAGGATCATCTACAGTTGTTGCCGAGTGCCAGATAGATATGTATAACAATACTTACATCAATGGCGGCTGGCGCCAGTCTTCTACTGCCCATGGTGCT
>CAILMA010000250.1 GCA_903835145.1 uncultured Bacteroidota bacterium | reverse complement strand
GTTATGGGATTGATTAAAATCAAGCTCCGAAACAATGTCCATCAACCGGAAGGGTGCCTACCAACGATACTTTTGTACAAGTTATTATTCACAATTAAAACGAAATAAAATGAAGACCGATCTAATTCTACAACAGGAAATTTTCAATGAGTTGAAAAGAGAACCTATGCTTGAAAATTTCATTCCAAAGCTTGATGTCATTAATGGCATTGTAACAGTATCTGGCACTGTAGACTGTTTTGCGAAAAAAGTGATGGCGGAATCCATCATAAAAAAAATAAGCGGTGTGCGCGTTATCATAGAGGAGATTTATGTGAGCCTGCCGCTCGAAATGCGGATGAGCGACAATGAGTTGTTGCAAATCATCTTAAACATGCTCAGCTGGAACAATAGTATACCCGGCAAAAATATAGAAGTTAGCGTGAGGAAGAGTTGGGTAACACTCAGCGGCAAACTTGACTGGCAATACCAGAAAGAAGCGACCTATGCAGCCTTAGTAGACGTTGTGGGCATCAAGGGTATTACCGATCTTATATCGATAACAAAAGGGGTCTATCTGCCAGACGCGGGCGAAATAGAGCATAAAATGATGCCGAGGGTGCCAGGTACCCAGCAAGTAGAGCATTCAAGTTCGCTCAATAGTTTATGCAGCAAGCTTTATGGCAAAATATCGTGTTTTTTCGAACCTGAGGAGGTTGAAGTCACCTTCAAAGAGGAATTCGGAAAACGGGTAAGGTATACCTATACCAAGGCCACCCTTAAGGAATTATACATTGCTCACCGAAGTTAAAACTCATTTCTATGCTCATACTCATCTGTTGGGGGCTGTTCGCAAGGATTTTGCATCCACGCAAAAGGGGCTGTTCCTGATTCGTCAGGCAGCCTTCTTTTCCGGCCTCCCCGTCGTAATACCCTGGTTCCGGCGCATTTTTTTGTAATCTTCATTTTTAACAATCGGCATAAAACATTTCCTCTTATTTTTATGCTGTTATATGAGCATACAACGCGCAACACCAGTTAATGAGTTTTTAGCGAAGCTCATTTTCCTTATGCTGCCTACCGCAGCCATTGCCTTTTACTTGCTGTTAAGTATTAATGTTCGCTATGCGTTGTTGCAGAATCAGGCTGTGATGCATACCTTATACTTAACTGGTGGTATGGTGCTTGCCGCATTGCTGTATTCGTTCAGGGTGCGGTTTTTGCCAACTTTCATCATACTTGTTGCGGTTTTCTTTTCTGTTTATAAGGGGCTTGATCAGTATTCAAGTGGTGAGTTCGATGCCTTTTTTATCGCTCGCAAGTTTCAGGCCTTCGCTGTTTTGTTCAGCATTGGTTGGCTCATAGGGTGGGGCTATATTCGGCTCCGTTACTTTGCAGTAATAATCTCTGTAAGTCTACTAACAGCTTGTATTGCTTTGCTCGCAACAGCAAAGGTGGAAACGGTGCAGGCACTGCTCATGGCGTTTTTGCCGGCGGTTATCTATGTGATTTATAACATCTTTACGGCGGAGCAGATTTATAATTACAAAGACAAATCAAGGAAATTCTGGTGGTTTCTTATCCGTAGGCTGTTTTTGTTCGGCTTGCTGGTGAACTTGCTCATTTTCGGTGTGGTGTTTTTCATGTATAAAAATATACAAGAAACTGTGGCTCAGGCCGGTGGGGGAGGGAATGGTAAAAATAACATGCTCAAAACCAATAAGGATGGAACATTTGACATAAAGAACTACACTAAGCTCAGCAATGCTCTTAACCGCGATAAAGAGTTGCTTTTCTGCGCACATATCAATAACTTTTTCCCGGGCACTGATTACCCTAATCCGCTTTACCTTACTGCATTTTACTTTACAAAATTTGACACCGCTACAGAAACATTTGAGCGGGATTCAGTCATTCCGTTTAATGATCTCTTTTTACCCGATCCGTCAAAGATTCCGCTGTTTGGTACAAAAATAGATACATCTGTTATAAGGAACAGCCTTGGCGATATGGCCAGAAGCATTGTTGATGTGGAGATATACAACTGCAAGCTTTCGCCAAGTGCGTTCATGGCGCCAAACGTAAGTTTCTTTGTGCAGCCTATAACAGTTGAAAAGGATTTCAGGGAAAAATTTCGTTCGGCTTACCGCACAAAGAGTTATGTATCAACGCTTAATAGCGCCTACTTTGTTTATAACATGGATACGCCTGTAATTCGTAAGTTTCAGGAGACAAGGTTTAAAGTACTTCGCTCGGTAGCCGATTATAGCTCTGCCGACCCGAAGCTGATGAAATATTACACCTACATGCCGGGGAACGAAAAATTTAAGTCGATAGCTGAACTGGCGCATCGCATTGCTGATACTGCCCATACACCGGTCGATAAAGTATTGGCCATCCGCAATTACTTTCTTTCAAAAAATGAAAATGGAGAGCACCTCTATAAATATACTGATAACCCTGGAGAACCCGATATTCCGAACGCATCGAAGTTGCTTTATTTTCTGAACGAAAACCATAAAGGGTATTGTGCATATTATGCCGGTGCTACTTTGTTTATGTTGCGCGCGCTGGGTATCCCATCCCGCATTGCCGTTGGCTTTCTTACGGAAGACAGGAGCGATAAAAATAAGGGCTGGTATTGGTATTATGCCAATCAGGCACATGCCTGGGTTCAGGTATATTTCCCCGGCTATGGCTGGCTCGATTTTGATACTACCGTAGGCAATACTGACGAAAACCGCCCTACACCTCAACCCGACGGCACACCGCCAATGCAACCACCAAAGGCCTGGCTTGCTGCCGAAGGGGTAGTAGAAAACACCGACACACTAAAAAAACTGATGCAGATCCGCGTTAGTCACTTTGTATACCATGATAAGGAGTTTAAGTTGACTACTCCTGTAAGCGTGAGCATGGATATGAAGGTGGCGGTAATATACAGAGACAGCATGAGCATACCTTTTCAGAAAGTGAGAAAGGGCGATGAAGGGACAGTTGTTTCTTATGCCGATGCGCTTAAGAAACTGGAGCCAAAGGAAGGAGAGAGTGGTGCGCACATGCTCGATAGGCTACCTGTACCCGTGCCTGCTGATGAAGTTTACCTTAAACGAACGGATACCATTGCTCCGAAGGAGCAGAGCACGGCATTGGAAAAAGACAATAAACTACCGGCAAAAAGAATATTGTGGATATTGGCAGCTTGCGTTCTGGCTCTTTTGTTATTGCTGTTCTTGTTACCTGAGTTGTTGCTGCGCTATTTTATTTTGCGTCATAACCGTGCAAAAAATGCTAAGAATAAAGCCTATTGGGCCTACCTTGCTGCAACCTATTACCTGCATATGGTTGGTATTAGAAAGGGCACCCAAACGCCTATGCAATATGCCCGCAATGTGGTAGACCCTTATCTGAATTCTTCATTTACAGGATTTATGAACGTTTACTTAAAGCAGAAATATGCTGACCAGCCTCTTAGTGAAAGAGAGACAGACACAATTGATCAGTTTTTGGCTTCATTCCTTAAACAAGTCAGCAATAAGGTTGCCTTTAAAGACCGCTTTTTCGGCTTACTAAATCCTGTGAGAATGGCTGCATTTTTCACGATGCCTGAAGACAACGATGAAGAGGAGATAGTTTAAGAAAATACATGCAATAAATTCTATTTTTGATTGAATGTTGAAAGCTTTATATTTGCCCGGCTCCGTGTAGATCATTACAAGTACTGACTAAAATCAACTTTTTAAGGGAATCAACATGAATTTTATAAACTACTTTTGTTGCTAATAAACCAAGTGATTTTCAGATGAAAAACATTGATTTGACATATATCGCAAATACGCTTAACGGCATGAGATGCGAAAAGCATGACAAACCGATTGAGATTGACATTAGAGAATTTGCAGTGGTATATAATGATGTTTGCTGCGAAGAATTTAAAAATGCAATCGATGCCCGATATGAAATGCTTGTAGAGCACCAGGTTCGGGATGGGTTTGAAAAAATGTATAGTAGCGGGACCAAAATGTAGCTGTTAGTACAATTTATTTTGAGTCCTCAATTGTAATTATTTTTTTTTCAACTGCAAAAAAAGAATTCTTCAAAAACCTTTTTATGTTTGAGGTAGTTTGCGCACCAATTAAATCAAAATAAGTATGAAATGATACAATAGCTCGAGCGGAAAACCCTGCAATGTTGCAGCATATGTCTTAGGT
>CAILMA010000249.1 GCA_903835145.1 uncultured Bacteroidota bacterium | reverse complement strand
TTTAATCACTGCCCGTAACGATTCCTTATCCTTAGCTATATGCCATAGATAGGTTGCTTCTTCACTATCAAGGGTTTCCCAGATCAAATGGTATTTATTTTCTCCCGCAATCAGGAAAATGAAAGAGAAGGGTTGTAGGATAAATCGCAGCTTTAGAATGGATGCCTCATGCTTTGCTGCTAAATATTTTATCTGGAGATAGTGTTTTGCTGATTCCATTTTTAATACCTCGTTGAGCAGCGCAGCTTCATTTTCCAGTAATGCGCCAATGCTTTGATTCGACTGTTTCAAATCATCAAATGACAAGATTGATTTAGCGATGCCATCACCTTTAAATTTCTTGAAATCCCTTCTTACAAATTCAAACTTTACGGAATCAATGATCTCTCCGTTTATTGCATTTACTTCATCCGAAGTAGCTTCATAAGAAAGAACGTTTTGCTTGTCATGCTTTATCCGGATGTTTACTGTAATGGATTTTGTTTTCAGGATTTTTGAGAAGTATTCTTTGATCGCCTCAAACTCCGGCCTGGCATTATCGTTGGGTATTTCTATGACAATATCTTTTCTGATTGCAGATAAATAAAAAGGAATGGTAACACATCCGTTTCCAAACCCGATCTTTTTAAATGATATTTTTATGATCTTTTCAAATACCCACCATTGCTCTATTGGCGGAGCGGGGGGAGGTGTTATAACAAGAGAAGGAACGGGAGTTTCATCGTCATCAAAATCTTCTTCATCTTCTTCCGGCTCAAGCATGATAACAGGCGATGACTTAGGTGTGTTGACCATTGCTCTTTTCAATACTACCGACTTTAAAATACCTCCCGTATCAATTGTTCTGAATCTTATTTGCTCAATGGGTAGCAACGATAATGAAAGTTGTTGAATGTCTTCCTGTATTATCACATTGTAATTGAGGATTTCAGCAAAAATGCTGCTTTCTTCTTCCTTATATTTTAATACCCTGATCTTCCAGACTATTCCTTTTTGAAAACAATCAATATTCATTCCCAATTCAAGAACAGAAATTGGATAAGCATTTCCTTGGCTGCCGATATAAAACCGATCTTCCTCAAACCTCAAAAGGTATTCTTCGTGTGTTTTTATCATGCCGGCATTACCCAGCTTATTGTAATACTTATTCCTTTTCTGAAACATCTTTTCCAAATGAGGAATATTCAGGTCCCGGTAATCATAAATAGCAGGAACATTTTCACTTCGCTGCACCCTACCGATATACTGTATCAGTTTACCTTCAAATGAACAGGGATAAACAAGAAATAAACAATCAAGCACGCCTATATCAATTCCCTCACCTATAAACTGTCCGGTAGCAATTAAAACTTGAAACCGCCCGTTTTCTATTTGTGTCATTTTTGCTTTCCTTGAGGCTTCGGTATCATCACCTGATAAAGTAATAGTTTCGCAATCCTGCTTTAGGAAATGATTTAGTATCTCTATATGGGCTTTTCTTTCGGTAAGCACCACGATGCTTTTGCCGTTATTTATTTCGGTTCTAACGTCAACTGCTATTAAGGAGTTTCGTGCTGTATCGTGAATGAGTATATCTGATAGCGTTTCAAAATTGTCAATAGCGACATAGAAAGGTATGTCTAAATCCGTATCCCTGATATTGATGAATAAGCCATTATTATTATCGTGATTTTTGGGAACGGCTATCTCATGGATCACTTCGCCGATCTGGGCGAAAATCATTTTCTCATCCTTGTTTTTCCTTATTGGCGTGGCTGTTAGTCCATACAGGTAATAAGTGTGTAACTGTTGCAGAACAGCCTTGTATGTATCAGACGGCAAATGATGGCACTCATCTATGATAATAATGCCGAACGCTTTTGCAATTTTATTCATCACTTCAGCATTGCCGAGACTTTGAATCATCGCTACAGTTATATGCTCACCAATATCTACTTGGCCTTTTGTAATTCTACCAATCTTATATTTCGGTATGCCTAAGTAGGATTGTATGCGCTGTATCCATTGGTCGAGCAACTGCCTGCGATGAACGATGATTAGTGCAGGTTGTTTCTTTCGGGCTATGATAGAAAGCCCGACAATGGTTTTACCGGAACCGGGTGGGGCAACGATAACGCCCATTTCTTTCTTGTCGGTTATGGCAAGGGCTGGTTGTTGGAAATCGTATAGCTGGCCTTTTTGCTCATAGTCAACTTCTGGCAGCTTTGTTCTTTGATCGGTTAACTGGTACTCCAGCTTATGTGCTTTACAATACCGGAGTAACGCACCAATATATCCTCTGGGTAACATTATCCGGTCGGTTTGTTCTTCAAGCAATGTAGCTGATGATGCTATGCCATGAGTGTTTTGACCGGTAGCTTTCCTAATGAAAAAATTCGGGTTGTTTGCTTTGAGATGCTCTCTTAAAAACAACACAACTTCTGACGGTAGATTATCCCGGCTTATCGTGATTTTGTTGTCTAAAAATATTTGAATACCGGCTCCTGTTGTTTTTAATCGTTCCTGGATTCTATCAACAATACGAGGGCTTTGATTTAATCCGGTATATAGCTTATCAAATATTGAAGTAGCTACTTTCTGTATTGAGGCGAGAAACCCCAATTGGTCAGGATATGGTTCAAAAGTATGAGGGTCAATAAAGCAGCAATTACCATTTTCCATAGCGGCCTTTTGAAACGGCAGGGCAATTAGATTACCTAACCCTTTCCCTGTGTGCTGATCCTGGTTAGGAAATATCCGGTCAAAGCTGGTACTGTTTGATGCCTTGATAGCAATCCCTGCACATTTTAGAAAATTCTTGATAATAGCCCTGCTTTTTATTGCAGGGTAGGGCTCTTCAAAGAATATCCATAAATGACCACCATTGCCCGAACGTGACCGTTCAATATATGAGGGCAACTGATGTTGACTACAATACTCAAATAACTTAATGATTTCCGTTCTCCAGTTGTTTTCATCAAAATCAACAGCGAGAAACCATGAAGTGTTGTTTTCTAAAAGCGGATAAATACCGACAACATCTCTGCCTTCCAAATGTGCAATAATTGCAGCATCTGTAAGTTTAGAATAGCTTTTATGTGGATAATCCTTTAAGGTACCGCCATTTGCTTTGTGAAGTGAGTATTGATTCCAGTCAATATCATAGGCAGGGGCATACCCGCTTTTATCTTTAGCCTCCCACCGTTTTGCAAATACATCATCCCGACCCCGGAACAGAGCATTAAACAAATTCATATTGAAGCCACTACTATCCACACAGCAAAAATATGAGTTATTCCACCGATGCTATCATGCAGTCACTATTTGCTCATATTAATTTGAAACCGCTCTAATTCCTCTACAAAAAAGTTCGACATATTCCCGCCCTTCTCCACCACTCTACAGCAAAGGGTTTCAGCGAAAGTTGAAACCCTTTGTTTTTTAGTCGGCTTAAAGATGGTTTAAATAATAAAAAAATAATTCAATATAAAAATATTTTTTTTAGTGTGCAAACGAATTGGATGTGATGTCAATTGCCGATTTGTTGAATAGGCTTTTAGGCATTATCCATCCCCTGTTTTTCTCGCGAAACAAAGAGTCAAACCCTAGTCCGTTTACTACCGTTTCACACCATCCCACCAATAATCTCCCTCAATGCAGGTACTACCTCCTGTTCAAACCAAGGGTTCTTCTTTTGCCATATCTTGTTGCGTGGCGACGGGTGAACCAAGGGTAGGTAGTGGGGTAGGAAGGTGCGGTAGTTCCTCACGTTCTCAGTGATGGTGGGGTTGAATGCGGTGCCGAGGTACCGCTTTTGGGCATATTGGCCTATGAGTAGGGTGAGCCGTATGTTGGTCATTTCGGCAAGCAACTTGGGGTGCCATAGCGGCGCGCACTCGGGCCTCGGGGGCAGGTCGCCGGTTTTGGCGGTGCCCGGGTAGCAAAAGCCCATGGGCATGAGGGCAAATAGGTCGGGCTCATAAAACTGTTCCTTGGTCACGCCCAGCCAGCGTCTCAGTTCGTTGCCGCTCAGGTCGTCCCATGGTATGCCGCTGTCGTTCACCTTCCGTCCGGGTGCCTGCCCTATAATCATTATTTTGGCATGGATAGACGCCTGTAGGATAGGGCGCGGCGGGCAAGGCAGCTGCGCCCTACACGCCGTGCATTTCCGTATGTCCTGCAACAAAGATTCCATGGTGGCGGTGTTTTGCCGGCAAAGGTATTTTAAACGGAGGGCCGGTTTTTCCATATTTCAGACTACGATATGGTCGTAGGCCGGCACCGATTGAGCGACGTTCGGGTGGGCCAAAGAGGTACGGTTGGTTGATTACAAGGCAATTGAAGC
>CAILMA010000248.1 GCA_903835145.1 uncultured Bacteroidota bacterium | reverse complement strand
GTATAGCTTACATAACCTGCACTTGCTTTCACAAGTGTTGAACTGCTCCAGTTCATTGAATTGTCGCAATTCACAACACGAACTTCGGGATACAAAATCAGTGCGCTGAAAGAAGCTATCGCTTCACTATCGATAATACTCAATTCAAACCTGGCAAATGGATAAAGTAACACTAACGAACGAGCAGTTGCACCAGCTTGTAATCTACATCAGGAGCCGTGGATTTAAGGAGCCTTTAATTATTGCTGAGCTTCTGGATCATTTTGCCTGCAAGGTGGAGGAAAAGCTGTTGCAGGAGCCGGATATTACCCTGAAAGCCGCTATGAATGCCGCCCACAGCGACTTTGGTCCCACCGGTTTTATGCCGCTCGTGAATGCATATAAAGGGAACATAAAGAAGAAATACATGGCGATTTATCGCCGCCAGCTAAAACAAAACCTTACACAGCCCCGGTTCATTTTGCCAGCTATTGCAGTGGCGGTGTTTTTTTATCAGGCTGTTGGTTGGTGCAGTTTGCACAACTACAATCATATATTAGATACAAACGATGCAGTAACCGGACTAACGTTGATTTTATTGGGTAGTCTTGGCTACCTATCATACCAGTTCAGGGTCTATAGTAAAGCCAATTCTATATTTCAGGTTTTGACCTATGCCGATGTATGGGTCGCTGTTTTTTTAGGTGCCAATCCGCTTCAACATTTTCAGTCTGGTAGTTTTGGTTTTGTAGTATGGGCAATGCTCTATTCTGCCGGCGGGTTTTACTTGTTTATGCGGCATATTTCCGTTTATCAGGCTTTGAAGACGGGTTATGACGATAGTGTTATTGTTTACGAATATCTGAAAAGTGTGCAGGGATAGGTATTCTCGTGCGTATTCCGCTACCGCTTTGTTATCTCCTTCTTAAAAATAGAATCAGAAGCCTGTGGTGTTTAAAAGTGCTGTAACTTTCCTTAAGTATTGTGCAGAGCAAAAATAGCATTGGTGGTGTTTTTTGCGCTCGCACGGTCCTAATTGAAAACTCTTGATCACATTTTAAACTGGCATTAATGGGACTTCGTATTAACGACATTGCACCTGATTTTCAGGCCGAAACAACTCAAGGCACAATCAAATTTCATGATTGGATGGGTGACGGATGGGCTATTCTTTTTTCCCATCCAAAAGATTTTACACCGGTATGTACTACGGAACTTGGCTACGTAGCAAAGCTGGAGCCAGAGTTCAGGAAACGAAACTGCAAGGTGATAGGACTAAGTGTTGACCCCGTAGCGCGCCATATTGAATGGGAGAAAGACATTGAGGAAACTCAGGGATATGCTGTAAACTACCCTATGATAGGAGACAGTGACCTGGCTATAGCGAAACTCTATGATATGCTCCCGGCAGATGAAGCCGGTTCGTCGGAGGGTAGGACCGCCGCTAACAATCAAACTGTGCGTTCTGTTTTCATGGTAGGTCCGGACAAAAAAATAAAGCTTACACTCACATACCCCATGACTACTGGTCGCAATTTTGATGAAATACTTCGCGTATTGGACTCTATGCAGCTTACGGCCGGTCATAAGGTAGCTACGCCTGTGAACTGGAAGAACGGGGAAGATGTTATCATCGTACCAGCCGTTTCTGATGCCGAAGCGAAGGAAAAATATCCTGAAGGCTGGAAAACGATTAAGCCCTATCTGCGGTTAGTCCATCAACCAAAAAAATAAAAGAGATCGGCTTGCTCAAATCACAACCGGAAAAATGGTGCAACGAAAGCCAGTCAAAAAAGTGATTGGCTTTCGTTAATTTGGGGAGAACCAGTTACTTAGTTCGACAACGGGATGTTTGATTACAGAAAATTAGCCTGCAAAAAATTCATTAAGTCTGCACATAATGTTATTTTTACCAAATAATTCGAAATCAAAACCATTCTCAATGAAGACAACAGTAAACTTTGGCCGGGCGTTCATCCTCATAGTAGTAGCTTTTTTCAATGCTACTGTATACGGGCAAAGTGTTGCACCAATCGATGAGGAGGGCGGAGGCAATTATCCCGCAACATATAACGATGCAAAAACTCCATGTATATCACCGCTTCAGTATGAAATGATTGAGAAGAATATTAAGGACAAAAACGAAAAATTAAAACTAAAGACCGGAGGGCAAAGAACTACAAGTACAGCTTTTGAATGGCCATTACAAATGGCTCCGGGGTTTAATGACTGCAACTACTACCTCATCAGTAATTACGTTGATGAAGATGCTACGACGGGTATCAAAGATTACAATTGTGGCTCGGTAACTTACGACGGGCATCGCGGTACTGATATTGCCATAAATCCATTTCCATTTTACAAAATGGACAACAATTCTATCGATGTGGTGGCCGCAGCACCGGGCACAATCATCGCAAAACAAGATGGTCATTATGACAGGAATTGCGCCATGAATTCTGATACAGCAAACTATATCGTTGTTCAGCATGCCGATGGCTCTGAAGCCCTTTACTGGCATATGAAGAAGTACTCTGTTACGGCTAAAACTGTTGGAGAAACAGTAGCTACCGGCGATTTTCTTGGTGTCGTTGGCAGCTCTGGAAGCAGCACCGGGCCGCACATGCATTTTGAGATTTGGGCCAACTCGAGCAGCTCCTCGCTGCGCGACCCATGGGCTGGCACCTGTAACGCGCTCGGCGGCACCAGCTGGTGGGCACGCCAAAAACCATACACAGAGCCTGCCGTACTACGAGTTCAGGTAAATTCCGTATTGGCGGTATTTCCCGGATGCCCGACTACAGAGTCACCTAACGAAGACAGCTGTTTTAACAGCGGCGGGACAGCGAAATTCTACCTCTTCCTGCGCAATGAAAGTGCAGGAGATACCGTATATGAGCGTATCATAAACCCTGACGGCTCTACTTTTCTCAGCTGGACCCACAACAGCACTACAAGTTATCTCGGCTCTTATTGGTATACAACAAAAACACTACCGTCAACGCCCGGTGTGTATTTGTATGATGTAGAATATAAAGGAACAATCTGTACAAAGACCTTCATGGTAGATTGTGCTGCGCTTGGCTTGCCAGCTATGTCCGGTTCTATGGGGATTTCAGTCTTCCCTAACCCTGCCGGGAATGAGATAACACTTGCCGGCGAAGGACTTGAAAATGGGCTATATTCAATTTCCCTTAAAAACCTGATTGGTCAGATCGTCACAACTACCAGCCTATCAGTACAAAACAATACCGCTCAAAAAAGCATCGACATTTCAGGCCTGCCTGCGGGAGTTTACTTGCTCACAATGCAATCATGCAATACCCGCATTGTCAGGAAGGTTGTTAAACAATAGTATTTCGCAGGCGCGTATGGTATGGGCTTTTTCTATGTATGGGCTTTTTTGTAAGAAACATTGACAAAATACCTTCGTTACCTCGAAGGATTTATTGTGCGTGTGTCCCTTACCTAACGTTTTTTCGATAAGCAAATATGCACATCCTTCACATGGCTATTGCAAATATGTTAACTGGTATTTTTTCTGAAACTGACGTATAGTTTAGAAAAAATATTGATTATCAAATTTATGTTTATGTATCTTTACTTGGAACCCAGGAAGTCGTGACTTGCAATTGCTTTGCACTCCTTTACCTTTTGGTATTTAATTAATAAAAGCTAAACACATGCAAATGCAAAAAACTGACGGAAGTGGCGGGTTTATAATGTCCCTATGGAATATCTATTCCTCTTTTGTAGAGAGGCGCACAAAAGGAAAAACTAATGTTGATGATATTACTGACTGGAGATCCACTCAGTTTACGAATTTCATTACCTACTTAATTCCTATCTGTTTTATTGCCTTGGTTCCCGGAGTATATTTCGGGTTTAAATATGGATATATATTTATTGCCGCGTTCGACGTGGTTGCAGCTGCTGCTCTGTTCACCGTCGTACTGAGTACACGCTTGAATCTGCAATTCAGAAAATTCTTTGTTATCTCGGTGCTTTATGCTCTTGCTATCATGCTTATCTTTAATATTGGCATGCTTGGTCCAGGGCTATTATACCTTTTCGCCATCAGCATTTTTATCGTTCTGACTTTCCCTACTTCATTTGCGTATTGGTCTGTCTTCATCAATTTTATCATTTGTGCCTCCTTTACACTTATTATTTACTGGAGATCGTTCAATATCCCGTTGACTACAGAGTATGATCTTGGTGCGTGGATAGCAGTCTGTTCCAATTTGCTTTTTTTAGGAAGCGTGAGTGTGTTCCTTATTGGCAGGGCACTAAACCAACTCGAAAATGTAGTGTTAAGAGAATCGGCGCTCAAAATAGTATTGGTTAAAAAAAATGTGGAAATACAGAGAAACAGCGAGCTAATAAAGGAATCTGAGACACAGTTTAAAAGTCTTTTCTTTCATGGTCCTTCTCCTATGTGGCTGCTCGATAGCCAGACTTTACAATTTCTACAGGTGAACGAAGCTGCAGTAGAGAAGTACGGCTATAGCAACGATGAGTTTCTCTCCATGAACGTTGCGCAGATTAAATTGGAAAAAGACGTTGAAGCAATCCGTCCTGATATAGAGAAAAGCAAGCAAAGTGAAACTCCATTGCGTTTGATAACGCAGCACAGGAAGAAAAATGAAGAAACTATCTACGTTGAAGTTATATTTAGTCCTATCTTATTTGATGGTAAAGACGCAAGTTTAGTAGTTGCTCAAGACATTTCGGAGCAGATAGCCTACATAAAGGCCATAGAAAACCAAAATGCTATTTTGCGTGAAATAGCGTGGATGCAGTCGCATGAATTAAGAGGACCATTGTCCACCATTATGGGCATTGTCGAATTATATTCGAGTGATATTTCAGCTATCCCAACAGAAAAGATGATTGCAGGTTTACTTTCCACTACAAAGAAATTAGATGTCGTTATTCGGGCGATTGTCGATAAGGCTTCTTTGCCAGTTGTGGGCGCACCCGTGGGCAGATACAGCAATCTAACAATTTGACGCCATGTTTTTTGCCATGTTTTGAAAATCGCCCCTGAAAATTGTTTTCCTGGGATAGTTATTCCTGTCTGGTGCGTGCATCGTAAAAATCCACTCACCGCCCGCTACTACCACTATTTTTTCAATTGTGTTTGTAAATCCATTTGGTCCCTACCAATGCTTGATTTGTACTGTTTTAGCAGAGGTTGCGCATATCAATGCAACCGGGGTATTACATAAAACAGACGTTTTTCCCACTCCTTTTAATTGCCATAAAACAAAAAGTAGCCTTACTTTTTCAGCAGCAAGAAGTTTTTTAAACCAGAAACGCTATCTTTAAAAAAACAGGATGCCTGACACGCTTTTTTTATGCTTTGGTTTTTAGCGCTATGCTTTTTAATTTTTGCTATTGGTTTGGTGCTGGTTTTAGCAACAGTCAATGCAATTGCCAAATCGGAACGGCGTTTGCGAAAAAAGGGCGAAAAAACCAAGGCAAATATGATCGCTGTCCACCTCTCGTGTATAATGATTTTTATCGTTTTTGTAATTTTTTCAGTGTTTTTCACCCAATATTGGGTTGGATAAAAACGGTTATAGTCGCAAATAAGATTTAGAATTTCCCACTTCATAATAGATGGTGCCGCCACTAATCCTCCACACCCTTACCCTCCATAATTTGCGGAATGTATTTTTCAACCCTTGATAGCCTGGTCTTAGATTGCTTAGGTTGGGAAAAGTAATAAAGGTAGCCTCGCTGGCGGCCGGGTGTGAGCGCCTCAAAAGCAGCTTTTAACTCTGGTATAGTGTCCAGTTTCATTTGGAATTCTTCTGGTACATTATATTCTTCAGTCTTTTTAAGTGGTACTTTAATGCCAGCTTTTTCTAATTCAATGGCCTCATAAATATAGGCCTTCAACGTTGCCGCCAGTGTCACTACTTCCTTTAGGTTGGTGAACCGGATCTGGCGCCCGGCCTGCACATTTTCGGTTTGTTGTATCAGTATCCCTTCTGCATCACCCAGCAGGGCACCCTTCATAAACAGGAGCGCACAGTATTCTTTAAATCCGTGAATTAAGACCACATTGGTTCCCTGATAGGTATAGCAAGGGCATCCCCATTTCAGTTCTTCCGTAAGTCCGCACTCAAGCACTATTTTTCTCAATTGTTCGTATTCCTGCTTCCACTTTGTGTCCTTAACGAAAAAGAAATCGACTTTAGGATTCATGTTGTTTTGATTGAAATGATTTTTTACTGGTTTGGAACTTATAAGACGGTCCATTCTTCAATAGTTATTGCTTCTAAACGATCATAATCACTAACGTTTTTTGTGACAAGAACAAGGTCGTTAAAAATAGCGGTTGCGCCTATTAGCAAATCAAAGTCGTCCAAAATTCTACCTTTAGTTTTTAACCGAGCTTTTTCTTTTGCATAAATATCCAGCGCCGGAAAAATTGGTATTATGTAAATTTTTTTTGAAATATTTCAAGAGTCGCAAAGTTTTTTTCTCGATGCGTATTGTTTTCTACACCATATTTCAATTCTGCTATTGTTATTTCAGATACAAAACAGTTTTCAAACCCAACACTATCAATTTTATCTTTTAGATTGAATTTCCCGTTGAGAAAATAGGCACATATATTGGTGTCTAAAAGGTACTTTTTCATAAATCAACTGATTTACGGTCAAAGTGGCGGTGTTG
>CAILMA010000247.1 GCA_903835145.1 uncultured Bacteroidota bacterium | reverse complement strand
TATACCCGCTTCAATTTTATAATGTTCGTTGTAAGGTATGGTTTCGAAAAGGGGAAAAACGTTGGCTGCATCATCTTCGTCATAAAGCGGCTCGTACGGTTCTTTGTTTTCTTTCAGCCGCGCTTTGTTTATATACCGCACGTCGGCTTCCTGTATGCGGGCAGAATCGAGCAGCAGCAGTTTTGCGAGGCTTGCAGTTGCAGGAGAGCAGAATATCTTACCTTTGTACACTTCTTTTACCAGCTTGGGCAGCAGACCGACATGGTCAATATGTGCATGAGAGATAATGACATGAGAAATCTCCGAAGGTACAAAGCCCCATTCCGTATTAAGCAAAGTAGTGTCCTTGCCCATACCCTGAAACATACCGCAATCCAGCAATATTTTTTTGTCGGGCTTTATGTGCAAAATATGTTTTGAACCAGTAACAGTGCGTGCAGCACCATGAAATGAAATTTTCATAGGAATAAATTTTTAGCACAAAATTTGCGATAGCAAAAGTATACTGATAAATGTAGCACAATTTCGGGTAGCGCAAATATAACGTTGCCTTAAATAACAAGACGACCGACGTTGCCAGGCAACAAAGATCAGTTGCTGGTTTTTTCTTGCTTGGGCAATCCGTTTGCCGCTCCCCCCAAACTGAGTGCTTTTAGTTGCCGGGAAGTGGCCGGTAACGGACTGACGACAAAATTATTGCACACACAATATCATAAAATATACTTCGTTATAGTGCTAAAGCAACACCAATGAAGCAAACATTTATAGCCGCAGCGGCTTTCCTGGCAATCTGTGCGGTGCATACATCGTGCAAGAAGAAGAACAATACAGCACCCATGGTCATTGATTCGGTTATTTATCCCGATTTTTTTGTGATGAAGCAGGGCAACTATTGGATTTATCAGCAATACGAAGTAACCGATACATCATCCGTTGCGCTTAATGTTTTTGATAGTTGCTACTATGGTAATGACACAATAATAAGGGGCAATACTTACCATACCTGGTACGCACCCGGACAGCCTAACGCCGGCAATAATGCTTATGCTATTCAGTTGATACGGGACTCGCTGGGCTATGTAGTAAATGCTGGTGGAACGGTAATTTTCGCGTATGCCGACTTTACTGATACGTTCACCAAAAAAACATTGCTGCCTGATGCTTCACACCCCGATACCATTTTATATACCACACAAATGGGATTTCAGAACGCCATTGTAACCGTTCCGGCAGGTACTTTTACAACTTCCGCATTCAGGGAAATATTTCATATGCCGGCGGGCTACACCACGTTCGGTGCTACCCGCGATCAGGACTATTTTTACGCTGTTAATATTGGGCTTATTAAATCTACAGCCGGATTTTACAATAACCTTCCTCAAGTTTATGAGTGGCACCTTGTGCAGTACCATTTGTAAGCCGAAGACATAATGTGTCCGATTAAAAAAGAGACCCCGGTTGCATGTGCAACCGGGGTTTTATATATGTTTTGTTGTGCTTACTAACGGGAGTGGCAGTCATTCCTTATATCGCCGTGTGCTTCCGCGGTCACTTTGGGACTGAGGTAGGGAATGCCGAGGTTCATGCCGCGCAGCATAAACAGGCTGCCGAAGGCGAACATAACTATCGGCACCAGCTTGCGCACGTGTGTTGTGTGCAAGAAGGAAAGCCTCGACTTAAGTAAAGTAATGCTGAGCAGCATGGGTAAGGTGCCGGCTCCGAAGGCATACATAAGGGCCATGGCCTGTGGCACAGTAGCTGCAGCGAGCGATGTGGAAAGTGCCATGTAAACAAGTCCGCAAGGTAATAAGCCATTGAGCACACCTGCAAGACCTATCATTGGCAGGCCGGGCCTGCCCATAACGTGGCCAAGTTGTTTTTTTACGAGCTCAGCCCAGGGTAGCTTAACGCGGGCTACATGGTTAGGTATAAAAGTGAGTACACCACCTACGAGCAACAGAGCACCAAGTGTGAGCGAAATGTACTGTTGAATTTTGGGATCAAACAGATCGCGGAAGGAATGTAAGACAGCGGCAAAAAGCGCATAAACAGAGATGCGCCCAAGGTGGTACAGACCAAGGGCGATCCCTTTTTTCAAACCACGAAAAGCCTGAAATGGAATGATCCACACTATAGGGCCACACATGCCTGCACAGTGCAAACTGCCTGTGAAGCCCATGAGTAATGCCATTGTAAGGGAAAGACCATTCATCGTATTGCGAGTTTAAGGCTCTTTGTTGTAGTGCAGGTATCAGGAATGAAGAAAAATCTCAGACTCCTGGTAGTAGCTTTTGCCGTCAACGGCGCATTTTATTTTTATGGTGTAGCGGGTGTTTTGCAGCGCGCTGCGCAGGATGGTAACACTGTTGTTTTCAGCGTTAATTTTAAAGTTCCTGTCCCAGTCAGAATTTACCGGAGAATAGAACTGAATGTCGCCTGAAAGTATTTTGCTTTTAAACTCATTCGGGAAATCAATGGTCACTGTTTTTTCATTTGCATGAATGCTCAGTGGTTGCGAGAGCGTACTTTGGTTCTTACCCGCATCAATCACTTTTTGGTAGCCAAGTTCGGCTTCATAATAGTCTTTTGACACGAGGTCAAAATGCTGGTGGTTACTGGCGATAACCAAGGTTAACATGCCAACAACAAAACCGCAATACAATATGCCTATTTTCCAACCCCAGCTTAGTTTCATAGTAGTAGATTTTTGAAGGTTATTTAAGTTCATTTTCTCGCTTTGGTTTTCAGCGAGCCGGCGCCAAAATGTGACCGGCAGGCTGAATTGTCCATTGATATGTGAAAGTGTCTATTGAAAGTTAGTTTGCTTTAAAAGGCCCAAGGAACGAAGTAGTGATGGTACTTATTTTTTCATCGCCTTCATACACCCCAATTCTCAGCTTTGTTTTCCTGTCTTTTATGTCGTCCTTTTCTATGTTTATAAACATAGTTCCGGCTACATAACCATCGGGTGGTATCATCATTCTTGTTTCGCCTACCAGTTTTATACTTCCTTTAAAATTTTCGGGTCTCAGGGTTACTTCCTTGGTTTTAAAGGTCTTGTTGAATATTTTGTAGTTATACAAATTACTCATCTGGTGGTTAGGTTGTTCCTGATACAGCTGACCCGGAGTGCGGAGTATGGTTATACCCACATCGGTTCTTGTAGACAGCAGCCAAACAAGGATAGCCAGCAGGAACACCATAACGCCACTGTAAGCCTTCATGCGCCAGGTCATGCGCCATGGCTTCTTTTCGGCTATGTTGTTTTCAGACGCGTATCTTATAAGCCCTGTTGGCAAGCCTACTGCACTCATCATGTGGTTACAGGCATCAATACAGGCTGTGCAGTTTACACATTCCAGTTGTGTACCGTTTCTGATGTCGATGCCGGTAGGGCAAACTTTTACGCATTGTTCGCAATCAATACAGTCGCCTAATTCGCGTTTTTCATTCTTGTGAAACTTGCCTCTTTTTTCGCCACGTTTGTAGTCGTAGGCTACTATTACGGAGTCTTTATCGAGCAACACGCCCTGCATACGTCCGTATGGGCAAATAACGGTACAAATCTGTTCCCTCATCCAGAGGTACACGAAGAAAAATACGGTGGTAAAAACCAGCAGCGTTGTGAAAGAACCTATATTTTTATCCAGCGGTTCGGTAATCAGTTTCTTCAAGTCATCTACACCTATCAGGTAGGACAGGAACACATTGGCGATGATAAAACTTACTAACCAGAATATTACCCACTTTGTAACTTTCTTCGAGATCTTGGCACTGTCCCATGGGGCTTTTTTCAGTAATTTTTGTTTGCCGGCATCGCCCTCTATCCAGAACTCTATTTTACGGAAAACCATTTCCATAAATATGGTTTGGGGGCATGCCCAGCCGCAGAAAACACGACCGAAAACCACGGTGAACAAAGCGATGAATACGATGAACACCACCATACCCAACGCAAAGATGAAAAAGTCTTGCGGCCAGAAGATCTGACCAAAGAGAATGAACCGCCTTTGCAGCACATTGATAAGGAAAATAGGGTGGCCATCATACTTTAAAAACGGAAGGCCAAAGAAGATGATGATATAGGCCAGTGTGGCCCAGGACCTTAAGGTGTATAATCTTCCTGCGGGTTTTTGGGGAAACACCCAAATTCGTTTCCCCTTGTCATCTACTGTTGCAATTTTGTTTCTAAACGTCCCCGACTTCTCTGCTTCTGTACTCATTATAATTCAATGTTTTTGTTTCTATTTTTTGGCGGCTTCAGGTGCAGCAGCTTTCTTAGTGCTGTCGGCTGCTGCTGCAGGGGCTGCTCCTGCTTCAATATAAAGCTCGCCCTGTGGGGCCTTGGGAGCTGCTGGTTTTGTGCCTTTTAATGATTTTACAAAGCTGGCCAGTTCTTGTATTTGCTTAGCAGAAAAATCATCCTTCCAGCTCTTCATACCCTTATCCTGCCAACCGTATTTAATGGTCTTAAAGATGTCCTTTATGCCACCACCGTGCAACCAATAGTCATCGGTAAGGTTAGGACCTACTATACCACCACCATCAGGAAGGTGACAAGCAACGCAGTTTTTTGAATACAGGTCTTTACCTTCTCCTATCGACGCTGCATCTGTGAGCAGGGTAACGGTGTTCTCATCTACGTTGTTACCAGCTTTAGCGAGGTAGGCTGCTTTGTCGTCTTCGCCTTTCTGCATTTCTACATTGTACTCTTCAAGCTGGCTGAGGCCGTCGCCTGAAAAATGGAAGCGATATACGTAGATGATACCAACGATAATGGTAAGGTAGAAACCATACTTCCACCATGGTGGAAGGCTATTGTCCAGCTCCTGTATGCCATCATAGTTATGATCGAGCAAGAGGTCTTTTTCTTTTTCGATTGGTACAGCGGCGTTGAATTTATCCCAAAACCAGCTTCGTTTGGTATCAGTAGCCAGTGCATCTTCTTCGTCATACTTGCCCCTGATGACTTTGGTAAGAATCCTAATGTAGATGGACAATGCGAAAATGATAATAAGCTCAAAAATGATGAACGCTATCATGGCATAGTAATCGTTAACAGCTATGCCGCTTATTGACAGTACTGGCGCTGCCGCAGCAGTTTCAGCGGAGGCTTCAGCACCAAGGGCATTCATTGCAGGGATAGAAAGGGCTATCAGTGCCAGGATGGTTTTTACCACGCCAGAATTGTTCTTCCGCTCTTTTTTGTATTTCTCTTTTAATACATCACTCAGCAAACGGAGTGTATTGGCCAGCATACCAATGAAGAACAGCAGGATAAGCATAAGGCTCACCAGTGTAATGAGCACCATATTGTATCCGCCGGTTGATGCTGATTTAGTTGCGGCTTCCTCTGCAAAAGCGAAACCGGGGCTAAGGAGTAATGCTGCCGCTAAAACCAGGTATTTATTTTTATTTGAGCGCATGTTCTGTGCTAATTTTTATATTAAAAAATTATTCGTTTTCGTTTTCTGGGAATGGTATGCTTTTCAGTGCCTTTATGTATACTTTGTCGGCTTTAAGCACCCAGGTAGCCATAACAGCAAAGAATACGAAGAATATAGCGAGCGATGTGAGCGGGTATATACCAACGCCGGTAATCGTTTCTAAATAGTGTATGAATTTCATTTTTGTATTTATTAGTTGTTGGTGAAAGATTGTAAGTGGCCGGTTGTTGCCAACCACTTACAATGATTAATTAGTTTTTTTCTGCTCCAGTTTTATGTCCTTGCCCACACGTTGCAGGTAAGCTATGAGTGCTATAATTTCCTTGTTTGGTTTTGCCTCTATTTTGTCGGCTGCAAGGCTGGCAACTATACCATTGGCCTGTATCATAAGGTCAGCATTTGCGCGGGTGTCGTAGCCAGCTGCATAAGGAACGCCGAGTGTTATCATAGCCCTTATTTTAGCAGGGGTTATAGCTGTATCGAGGTCGTTTTTAAATAACCAGGGATAGTTAGGCATAATAGTACCGGGAGAGATGCTTGATGGCTCATACATGTGGTTGTAGTGCCAGCTGTCAGGGTACTTGCCACCGATCCTTGCCAGGTCCGGACCAGTACGTTTGCTGCCCCACTGGAATGGGTGATCGTAAACAAACTCGCCTGCTTTGGAGTACTCACCATACCGCACTACTTCACTTCTAAATGGCCTGATCATCTGGCTGTGGCAGAGGTAGCAACC
>CAILMA010000246.1 GCA_903835145.1 uncultured Bacteroidota bacterium | reverse complement strand
TTTTCAGGTGCACTGCTTCCAGGTCGCTGAGCACGAACGTGCTTTTGAGCCTAACGCCCTTATCCGTTTGTTGCAGGTTGCAGCACTCATTTTTTGGGTCGTGCTCAAAGAACAAAACCCAGTTATTGGCTACAGCTTCGTTCAGCAGGCGGGTCTTTTCATCGAGGGTGTCAAGCGGCCGGGTATCATAAGCCATTACCCATGGTAGGGAAATGTGTGCAGTGCTGGGCAGCAGGTCAGCACAGTACAATATTGTAGTATCGTTATACTTTATTTGAGGCAGCATGAGTGCTTCTGTATGCCCGTTGCAATACCTTATTCTTATGTCTTCTATCCATTCAGCGCCATCCGGCACATCAATAAATTTCATTTGGCCGCTTTCCTGTATCGGCAATATATTTTCCTGCAGGAAGGATGCTTTCTCGCGAATATTCGGGTTCAGTGCCAGCTCCCAATGTTTCCGGTTGGTCCAGTAAGTTGCATTTTTAAATGCAGGCACCAACTTATCACCTTCCCTTTTTATGCTGCCACCGCAATGGTCAAAATGCAGGTGGGTGAGAAACACATCAGTGATGTCGTCGGTCGTAAAGCCATATTTGGCGAGATTCTTATCTATGCTGTCTTCCCCATGGGGGTAATAATGGCTAAAGAATTTTTCGTCCTGTTTATTTCCCATTCCATTGTCCACAAGTATGCGGTAGTTGCCATGCTCTATAAGCAGGCAGCGCATAGCCCAGCTACACATGTTGTTTTCGTCGGCAGGGTTGGCCTTGTTCCACATGCTTTTTGGCACTACGCCAAACATTGCTCCACCATCGAGTTTAAAATGGCCGGCATTTATTGAATATAATTTCATATTTGTGAAATGTTTTTTTTGTTGTCATTATCGAGGTCGTCCGGCATCAATGTGCTATCTGCGCACTCTTTCTAATTGCAAGGTACAAAATCAATGCCCCCGCAGCAAAATAAGTAATTAATGCAAGTATGGCAGTGCGCATGTCCATCAGCCCGTCTATCAGTCCAAAGGATACCATACCTATCACTATAGCGAGTTTTTCTGTCACATCATAAAAGCTGAAGAACGATGCAGTGTCGTGTGTGGGTGGCATAATATTAGCATAAGTGCTTCGGCTCAGCGATTGTATGCCACCCATCACTAATCCCACAATTGCGGCGATAACGTAAAACTGCATTGCGGTCTGTACAAAATACGCGAAAATGCAGATGGCAATCCATATCAGCACCACAAACAGTAGTACCTGCAGGTTGCCAAATCGCTCTGAAAGCTTGGCCATAATATATGCTCCGGCTATGGCCACAAGCTGAATGATGAGGATTACTGCAATAAGCTGTGTTGCTTCAAGTTTCAACTCTTTTTTCCCAAATAGGGTAGCGGCAAGCATCACAGTCTGAACACCCATGCTGTAAAAGAAAAAGGCACCGAGGTAGGTTTTCAATACGGGCATTTTCTTAAGCTGTGTCCATACTTTCCGTAGTTCATCAAATCCGTTTAAAAGCACATTGTGTCCGGTTCCCTTTTCAAGTGCCACGCCTTTCGGCAGTTTGGCAAAGGTAATCTGTGCAAAACCAAACCACCACAAACCTACCAGCAGAAACGACAATCTGGGTGGGAAGGATGAATCAGTGATGCCAAACCATTCCGGTTTCAGCACAAAAACGAAACAAATCACTTGCAGTATTACGCTGCCCACATAACCATAAGAAAATCCCTGTGCGCTCACCCGGTCTCGCTCATGTTCCAGAGCTATCTCCGGCAGGTAGGCGTTGTAAAACACAAGGCTGCCGCAATAGCCAATTGCGGCCAGTGCAGAGCAAATAACACCGAGTTCCAGCGTCCTGCTATTAAAGAAATAAAGGCAGCAACAAGCGGCAGAACCCAGGTAGCAGAAAAGCTTCATGAATGCCTTTTTATTACCCTGATAGTCTGCAATAGAAGAAAGAATAGGGGAAAGCATTGCAATCACGAGATATGCGGTTGCAATGGAATAATCAAACAACGAAGTGTTTTTGACGTGAATGCCAAAAAAAGAAACAATATCAGTTACCGATTTGTCGGCATTGGTATGCTCCGTTACTGCTTCGTAATAAATCGGGAATATGGTAGATGTAATTACAAGGTTGTAGGCCGAATTGGCCCAGTCATACATGGCCCATGCCCTGTGCATCGGCTTGTTCGATGTGATTACGGCCGCATTTCCTGTGCTGCTTTCCATTGGGCTAAAGTAGGTATTTTGTGTCAAAATGCAGATGAAGTAAAATTTACCAATGTCCATTTTTACAGCCTGCTACCGGCTCTTCTTGGGCATATGCCCTATAACCTGTAATTTTGTCACATGCCGCACAACATCGCATCATTGTTCAAAAATCCGGGTACAAAAAATAATTTCTTCCTCATGGCTGGGCCATGTGTTATTGAAAGCGAAGAAGTAATCATGCAAACAGCCGAAAGGGTAGTGCGCATATGCGAGCGGCTCGAAATTCCACTAATATTCAAATCCTCTTACCGCAAAGCAAACAGAAGCCGTCTCGATAGCTTTTCTGGCATTGGCGACGAAAAGGCCCTGAAAATTCTGGCCAGGGTTAAAGAAGTTTTTAATGTGCCACTGGTTACAGACATACACGATGCAAGTGAGGCTGCCATGGCTGCCGAATATGTTGACGTGCTCCAGATACCGGCATTCCTTTGCCGCCAGACCGATATTCTTGTCGCTGCTGCAAAAACCGGGAAAGTTGTCAACGTCAAGAAGGGCCAGTTCCTTTCTCCTGAGTCCATGATTTTCGCGGTCGATAAAATTCGCCAGAGCGGAAACGAAAATATAATGCTCACTGATCGCGGCACCATGTTTGGTTATCACGATCTTATTGTCGACTATCGCGGCATCCCTATCATGCAGGGGCTCAACGTGCCCGTTGTGCTCGATTGTACCCACTCACTGCAGCAGCCTAATCAGGCAAGTGGCGTAACAGGAGGGCATCCGCAAATGATAGAAACCATTGCACGTGCCGGTATTGCCGTTGGTGCCGATGGCCTTTTTATAGAAACACACCCAAATCCTGCTAAGGCAAAATCTGATGGTGCCAACATGTTGCACCTCGATTTGCTGGAACCGCTTATGGAAAAATTAACGAAGCTCAGAGCCGTTATCAATAACTTCTGATTAAATAATATGGTCACCGGTGCTATGGAATTGAAGAATATTCTTTAGTTTTAAAACCATGAGCCAGGTTTGGGAATTTTTCCAGAAACTATTCGATACCGCCTACTTCCCACCACGGTGGGTTGGCGGCTATTGGACAACGTTCCACGTTTGGCTCTATATTATAAGTGATTTGCTTATTTGGCTTGCATTCCTCGCTATTCCCGTTGCAATAGTTCGGTATACTTCCATCAAAAGAGATACTAATAATTCCGGGCTCTATATTCTGTTCGCTTCATTTATCCTGCTTTGCGGTGCCACTCACCTCCTCGATGCGCTCTCTTTCTGGTATCCGTTTTATCGGCTGAATGCGCTGATTTTATTTGTGACTGCGGTTGTCAGCTGCGTTACGCTGTTTGCCATTGTCCAGTACATGCCGGTGGCATTCAAAGCTCGCAGCTCCAGCGACTTTGAGGCGGAGATTGAACACCGGAAACGAATTGAAAACGAGTTACAGCTCAATCAT
>CAILMA010000245.1 GCA_903835145.1 uncultured Bacteroidota bacterium | reverse complement strand
TTACACATTCGCCATTTGGGCATGAAAGAGCAGGAGGCTTATTTGAGAAAATACTTTTTCGAGTGGAAGCAGGACCATGAGCAGGTTGACGATGTCCTTGTTATTGGAGTAAGGGTATAATAACAAAATATTCAATATTTAGTATGAACTAAAAAATAGTTATGAGGAATGTTTTGCTGCTGCTGTTTTTATTTTCATTCACCTCAGTTTGTGCCCAGTTTAAACAACGGGTCAAATTTGATTTGGTTGACTCTGCGATTCACTTGCAGGTGAAGTTAGATTCTATTGAGGAATTTGAATTGGCTAAGTCAAAAGTCGATTCATCGACCAGCAAGTTGAGTATAATGGCCAGCTTAATTCGCGCTCAAAAGGAACTTGAACGACAAAGAATACTTGCTTCGCAAAAACAAAATGAACTCCAAAAACAAACAATCGTAACAGAAGAGCAAAAACAAAAAATGTTGCTGCAACAGCAAAAGCTGCAGATATCAGAAGAAGAAAAGCAATTGCAACATTTAGCTTACCTGAAATCAGAATCGGACCTGGCACTTCAAAAAAACAAAATAGCCGAAAACCAGAAGCAGCTCGCGCTGGCCCAAAAACAAAAGGAGCTGCAACTAACAGAGCTGCAATTGAAAAATAAAGAATTGAAAGACGAGGCCAATCAGCGTAATTTCTCCCTTGTCGTTGGGTTGGTTTTTGCCGTCCTTACCATTTTTGCGTTCAGGAATTTTATAAAACAAAAGAGAACAAATGTGCTCCTGAGTTCGGAAAAGCAGCGATCAGAATCGTTATTGGGCGAACTTCAAGTTAAAAACAAAGCAATTACAGATAATGTCACCTACGCTCAGCGTATTCAGTCTGCAATATTGCCCGATCTTAAATTGATTAGTAAGGCTTTTCCGCAGTCGTTTGTTTTATTCCTGCCTAAAGATATTGTGAGTGGCGATTTCTATGTGTTTGCGGAGAAAAACGACCGGACATTGATCATTGCAGGTGATTGTACGGGCCATGGTGTTTCCGGTGCATTCATGAGCATGATAGGTAGTTCGTTATTGAACCAGATTATTAATGAAAAAGGCTTCGTACTACCTTCAACAATACTCAATGAATTGAATAAGGCTGTTATTGAGTCCTTAAAACAAAGCGAAAACGATTCCAGCGATGGCATGGATGTGGCTGTTTGTTCGCTGAATAGAGAAAGGAATGAACTTCATTTTTCCGGTGCCAACAGGCCATTGTGGCTTATTAGAGGCAATGAGCTCTCACAGATACGGCCCGATAAGATCCCTATTGGTGGTTTGCAAGTAGCAAGAGAGCGGTCATTTACCAATCACGTTATCATGCTACAGCCGGGCGATTCGCTGTATATTTTTACCGATGGTTACGCCGATCAGTTTGGCGGTGATCATGGCAAAAAACTAATGACTGCAAAATTTAAAGAAACATTATTATCCATCCAGCATTTAGCTATGCCGGAGCAGGAAAAGCACCTGAACAACGTTTTTTCTCAGTGGAAGGGCAATCATGAGCAAGTAGATGATGTGCTCGTAATAGGAGTGAAGGTTTAGGCCTGCGGTTTGTTAGTTTGCTGTTTCAAGGAGTATTGCCTTACAGAGAAGCGACGGGGTTAGCACCTTTATTTTAGTCCGGTAGTCAACCAATCTTTCATATACTTAGGGTCCAGCTGGTAATACGCATACTGGCTCTTATATTCAGTCGCACCGTTGTTTATCCAGTATATGGCCGGTACGCCCTCATTACCCGCCATCTTCACAAACTCGTCGGTATGGTAATACAGGAGGTGCGGCACATCTATAGCATGTGTCTCATCGAAAAATGCTTTTTTATGTACCAGATTGCCATCAAGTACCATGTAAATAGGGTAGTCAGGGTGTTCTCTGTGAATGATCTGGAGCAGGTAGGCAGCTTTTTTACAGTGTGGGCACGTGAGGCTCATAAAGGCTACGATATGTTTACCTTGTCGTAGCTCCACATCGGGGTGCTCAGGGTATTTGTATAACAGGTTGAGATCAATTTGTCTTTTATAAGCTACTGGTGCGCTGGTATCGCTCATCATATTCAGGAGGAAGGGCGTTACAAGCGCCAGCATGGCTACCGGAATAAGAAAAACTTCTGAATACTTATAGGGCTTCACCGGGTGTATGTACATGAGCAGTACAGTTACCGCAATCATAGCTACATTCTTAATAATTGCGGCCAGTGGCGACATGGCCAGTTGATCGCCAAAGCAGCCACAGTCGCCCTTGTTTCCTTGCTTTAGCAGCACAAACAGCAGGTAGATGATGAAGACCGAAAGCGTCGCAATAATAGCTTTATAGGTAAAAGCCTTTAAAAAGAGGTGGAACAACAGAAAAAGCCCCAGCAAGAATTCAAAACCAATCATGATGCGGGCTATAATACCCGATATTAATAGGCTATTTATTCCGAGATCAAGGAAAGTCCACTGAAAATTATCGAATGCATTCTCGTTGTGGATCTTACTGAAGCCGGAATAGAAAAAAACTGCAGAAAGCAACAACAACAACAAAGTACCCGTCACTGACTTAAAGGTAAAGACACTTTTTTTCGCAGAAATTGGTGCGTCAAGCTCCTGACTTTCGAATATTTCCATAATTACGACAACGAAAAATAAAAAATACAGACCAACAATAGTTAGTACAACACGCAGTTTTCGTCGGTGGAAATGCTATTATTTGTCTTACTTTCCGATTCGTTGGAGCACTTGGTAGTAGCTCCGGATTTTGTATCAGTAATTGTGTACTCTTTTGTAATGCTATCAGGTAACCCCGGTGCACCACCATATTTTATAACGCAATGGCAAGTATAAGACTTGGTGCAGGAAACGGTTGATAGTAAGCACGCAAAAGCGAAAACCGGTAATATACGAAGGAGAAATTTCATGAATACAGTAGTATTTGCTGATGCAAGTTAGCTATTCATAACTTAACTACAAAATATTGCAGCATGTTAGGGTTATTCTACTGCAAATAGGTTTCATCGGAAGTTAAAAGGAGTATTTTTCCTAAGCAGCAACAAATTATTTCGCATTTACGAAAGATGTCGTACATTTGTGTACGAAGTAATTCGTAGATTGTATTGACATTCGTTAATAGCGTCTATTTAATAGTGAAAATAGGGTAGGATGGTTAGCGAAATG
>CAILMA010000244.1 GCA_903835145.1 uncultured Bacteroidota bacterium | reverse complement strand
GTTGCACGTCTCAAAGTGTAGCAGTGGTATTTTCAAGCGTACTAACCAAATTTTCAGATTAAATATTAATAAAAATATGGTGTATTTTATTTAGTCCACGTTACTTATCTGCGATTTTCGTTAAAATTAACCGCTTTTTTTCATGCTTAAAGTGCATTATTTTCCTGCTGCAAAGTTGTGTCCAGCCTTTATCAATTCAGGATGTTTGCGCTGAAAGCCAGCAATATCGCGGATGCTGACGTTTGCGACGTATGGATTGTCTGTGTGCGTGTTGATATAGTCCTGATGGTAGTCTTCAGCCTGCCAAAATTTTTCAAAAGGAATAACATGGGCTGAAATCGGCTTTGAATACAAATTACTTTGTTGCAATTTGTTAATGGTTTGTTCAGCGATTTTTTTCTCACCATTATTACGATAAAATATTAGTGAGCGGTATTGTGTGCCTCGGTCAGGCCCCTGCCCGTCCACCTGCGTAGGATCTTCCTGTGATTCAAAATAGATATTTAGCAACTGTTGATAGGTGATCTGAGTGCTATCATAATAAATATTGACAGTCTCTGCATGACCAGTGCTGCCTGTTTCCAGATCTTCATAGGTCGGATTTTTCGTTTTGCCACCAGAGTATCCTGAAATGACCTCCTTTACCCCCTTAATACTTTCGAACAACGTTTCCTCATGCCAAAAACAGCCAGCTGCAAAGGTGGCCTGACTGAAACCAGAGAGACTACCTTTATATTTATCTTTAGTGAAGTTGGCGGCAATTTGCTCGACGCTTTTTTTAGATACCCCCTGTCCGCACGAGCTCCCTCCAAACGACAGTAAAATTAGTAATGAACTTAATGCTATGTTTCTCATTGCTTTTCGGTTTTCAAATAGATACGCATTCTTTCAATTCCCGGTTTGTTGCAAAAAAACAGAAACCGAATATTAACAAAGTATCTGCAAAAACAGTTTGCAGCGATAGGCAAGACACTACTTTCGGAAAATTCAATAGAACTGGGTAAGGTAGGGGTATCGCTCTTCATATAACTTCTTTACCCTATCCAAAATTGTTTGGCGAAGGCCGTCTATATTCATCTTTTCAGTGGCAGAAACAAATATTGCGGCATTGTTTGTAATATGCTGCCAGCGTTCGTTGAGTTGCTCCAGCATATCTGTTTTCACTTCAGGATCCAGCCACGCGTCGAAGACTTGTCTTTCGTACAAATCCATTTTATTAAAAATGGTAAGCATAGGTTTATCAAATGCGCCAATTTCCTGTAACGTTTTATTTACTACCCCCATCTGGTCTTCATAGCCCGGGTGGGAAATATCAACGACATGCAGCAGACAATCTGCCTCTCTAACCTCATCGAGCGTGCTTTTAAAACTTTCAACAAGGTGATGGGGAAGCTTCCTGATGAACCCAACAGTATCACTCAGCAGGAATGGCGTTTGTTCGTAAACAACTTTTCTGGTAGTGGTGTCGAGTGTTGCAAAGAGTTTGTTTTCAGAAAATACATCTGCCTTGCTGAGCACATTCATTATAGTGCTCTTCCCTACATTGGTATACCCTACGAGTGCAACCCTGATGTAGGTGCCGCGTTCCTGCCGTTGTGTAATGGCCTGCCGGTCAATCTCCAGCAATCGCTTTCTGAGCAGCGAAATTTTATCTTTTACAATACGCCTGTCTGTTTCTATTTCAGTTTCACCAGGTCCTCTGCTGCCTATTCCCCCACCCTGCCGTTCCAGGTGCTTCCACATCCCCTTAAGGCGCGGCAAGATGTATTGGTATTGAGCCAGCTCCACTTGAACCTTTGCCTGCGCTGTTTTAGCTCGGGCTGCAAAAATATCAAGTATCAAATCGCTCCGGTCAATCACCTTAATTCCTAATTCTTCAGAGATATTACCAATCTGAGAACCGGTAAGCTCATCATCAAAAATGATCAGGTTGATACCCTTAGCCTGCACATATGATTTTATCTCTTGCAGTTTACCTTTACCAACGAACGTTTTACTATCAGGATGCGGCAATTTTTGTATGAAAGTCTTTACTGCCGTGGCTCCCGCCGTTTCGGCAAGGAATGCCAATTCAAGCAGATATTCATTAACCTGAATTTCTGTTTGTTCTTTATAAACGAGGCCAATTAAAATAGCCTTTTCTTCGTCAATTTTTCTTCTTGGGTCTATCAATTGCTTTTAATATTTATCGTGACTCTTCTTTACCATAGGAAAGATACACATTCCTGAGGTAAAATTATAGAACGAGCAACGGGATATATCAATTTGAACTAATTTTTTCGAGAATTTCGTCCCAAAGATTTATTCTGGCTGTGAGCGCAGCTTTTACTGCAACTGTAGCTTCAGTCCACTTCACCTCATCATCTCCGCACAATTGAGCAGTCATTTCATAGGCCAAATGAGAATGATGGCCTCCATCAACTTCGATATGGCGCTCGAGGTAGTAAAGAAAAGTACTTAACTTGTCTACGCTCTTCTTATTCAGTTCTGCGACAAAAGAAACGAACATACCCGGAATAAGATCTTCCCGACCAAAGGTAAACACAGCAGCCTGAACATGAAGTTTTCCGGTATCGATGGAATCGAAAGTATTCTTGATGAAATTCTGAGCGGCAGTCGGGATACCAGCCTCTGCCAAAGCGTGTTGTACTGATTGTTGCCTGGCAAGCCCTGCAAGAAACTTTATGATATTCGCGGTATTGGCACCTGACTGATTCATCGCCTTCAGATACAATTCGAAATGGCTGAGGCGGCCACCAACATCATCGAGGTCACATTCTTCGCCGGTAACTATTTCATTGATGAGGTACCGGGTGAGGGGACTGCCCACTGGCACCCAGGGAACATCGATACAGGTAAGTTTACGTTGCAACGACTTTAGCAACGACATAAAATCCCAAACTGCACAAACATGGTGCTCCATGAAAAGGTTTAAATCTTCGATTGATTTAATACCCGCGTATAATGGATGACTTACTAATTGACTTCTTAAATCTTTAATATCTTCTTTTAATACGTCGATTCTCACTGGTAAACACTTAAAATATAAACAAAATACTACACTGCCTCCCGGATGGAAAGTGCAATTGATTCCCTATTCGATTTTCGTATTTTTCATTCGTCAAATCAATCTTTCCTGCTCCCGGAGCCAACGTTCAGGAATTTCATTGTTGCTGGCATTTACATAGTCGTTGTAAGAACAAGGTATATAAGTATGGTCAGGCAATTTCATCCACCAGCGGTTGGTGCGCTTGCTTTTCAGGAAAACGGTATCGTTGTCAGTAAATACTACATTGTAGATGAGGAACTGGTCTCTGTCCGCAAGTTTTGCTTCTGACTTGCGAACGAGGTAGCCATCGACAAAGTACCAGATCATCTGGGAAATAAGCCTTGCGGTCATTTGGTAAGTATCTGTGCTGTTGTTGTATCCGTAGATACCAATTGATGATAGTTTTTCACTCATGCCGGCATAACGGGTAAGGCTGCAAGCTTCTTCTCCGGTCAGGCCATTAGGGGAACCATTGATGTTTGCCGGAGCATCGGAAAACCTGACAGCAGATATATCGAAACTAAAAAAATCGGCAGAACGCAGCACCGGTTCCATTTCTTCAACGTCTTCCTTTACTTTACCAAGCCTGAAGAAGTCGAATCGCAGCTTGTCCAGCGTTTCAAGTATACGAGGCTGCGCATAATAACTCTGAAAAGCGATATGACTATAGTGAGCAATAAAATTTGGGGTATCTGTGAGCATATCCATAAGGAAGCTGCGCGAGTTTGTCGATTCAGCCTCATCAAGATCTATAAGCATATCAGCAATTGCTGCTACAGCCATTTTCTCTTTTTTCCTGAATACCTCGTATTGGCATAAAGTGAGGTCATGGCTACCACCCAATACTATTGCAATTTTCCCAAGTTCATCAATTTCCCGCAATACGGTAAGCAATGCCGCACGCGTATCAGCAAGACTGTGACCCTGATTGATATTTCCCAGATCGGCTATATTAACGCCTTCGTGCCAATGGTACATATCATAAAGCTGCTGCCTTACAAGATTAGCACTTTGATCGGCCCGCATATCGTTTTGGTCGCCACGCCACTCGCCACAGCCAACGAGAAAAATGTCAGTGGTTTCCATATCGAAATCACTACTGAATACATTCCTAATTTTTGCCCCCCATTGCAGCGGATGGTACTTGTACCCTTCCTGGAGGTCGATAAAATGCGCCGGCTCAAAAAATGCTTTCAGGTCTAACATAGCTTAATTAAATAGTGCCTAAAAGTAAGCAAATGTCTAACAGAAAAAACAACTGTGCTTTACTTGTTAATAAATAAGCGGGCGTTGTGGATGAACGGGGGAAATTGGATTACGAATAAAATTTGCGAGGCTGAAACTGGTCGGTACAAATCATTTTGAAACTGTGCGCTCCACTTCTATTCATTCTGTTGATCCACATAAAACGAACAGCTAAAAAAGCAATTTTCCTTATTACTGGCAGCTGTAGCGGGGCTCAATTTTATTAATTGTTAAAAAAGGTTAGCAAATCAGAAAAATAAAAGAATAAAACCCCCGATTTTTATATTTTTGATGATTAAGTATACACATGTCAACAGGAAAGAAAGCTAAACCAACATATTTTAACGCCATCCTCGGGGTGGCACTGGTACTCTTCCTCTTGGGAGTGCTGGGCTGGTTACTTATTAATGGGAGAGCGCTTTCCAGGGCCTTTAAGGAAGACCTGGAAATCAGTGTTGACTTTCATGATAATACCACCGATGCCAATGTAAATAAGTTGCGCAAGATTCTTGACCAGCAGGCCTTTGTGCGACAAACGAAGATTAT
Source organism: uncultured Bacteroidota bacterium (assembly GCA_903835145.1). Lineage (GTDB taxonomy): Bacteria > Bacteroidota > Bacteroidia > Chitinophagales > Chitinophagaceae > Flavipsychrobacter. The sequence continues at coordinate 1,042 of CAILMA010000244.1, read as the reverse complement.
TACCAAGGAAGAAGCAGTAAAAATGGAAAACCAGGTGGAAGGGACTAACATTGTTGACTTCCTTGGGTACAATCCGTTATTTACCTCTGTGGCCCTCCGGCTGCACGAAGAGTATGTGAATAAAGACAGCCTCGATAAGATAAAGAAATTTATACTGCAGAGCAATGTAGTGCGTGATGTTACCTGGCCCAATGTGGTTGTGGACCAAATGAACAGTAATTTTCAGAAGATTGGTATTATACTTGGCGGGATATCGATTGTGTTGTTGATTGTGGTTATATTCCTTATTGACAACACGGTGCGGCTGGCCATGTTCAGCAGCAGATTTCTGATTAAGACTATGCAAATGGTGGGTGCAACACAATCTTTTATAACGCGGCCATTTGATACCCGTGCCCTGATTAATGGGTTGATAAGCGGTGTTATTGCTGTGGTAGCGCTATGGATGTTGATGTCATTTGCTGTAAAGCAGTTGCCTGTATTGAGTTTGCTCAATGATTCTATGCTACTGGGCGTACTGGAATTAGGTATGATACTGCTTGGTATTATTATCTCGCTGGTAAGTCCCCACCGCTCTGTAGTAAAATACTTGAAAATGCACGTAGACGACCTTTATTAGCAGAGCTGAGAAACGCGTTAAAGTGAAAAAATAAAAATATTATTAAGAACAAAAAAACTATTCTCGAATATCAATTAAATTTGCAGCAATGTCAACTATCCAAAAAACAACACAACCGGTAAAACCAATATCTACCACACCAAGGGCTTCTGGCTCTGGCAAAACTGCTGGTACTGCTACTCAGCGGGAAATGTATTTTCTTTTTGATAAAGAAAACTACATGCTTATGCTTGGTGGTATAGGCTTGATATTGCTTGGTTTTGCGCTTATGGCGGGCGGTAAGAGTGCTAATCCGCACGAATTCCACTACGACGAAATATACAGTTTTCGCCGTATAACGCTGGCTCCGATAGTGTTGTTGTTGGGCTTTGCAGTTGAGGTTTTTGCTATTATGAAGAAACCAAAGGCTTCAGAAGCAGTAAG
>CAILMA010000243.1 GCA_903835145.1 uncultured Bacteroidota bacterium | reverse complement strand
CCCCAACCATTTGTTGTGCAGCATAACTGCCCAGCGCCACACCCATGCCGCCCATCCTGAACACGCCATGTATGCGCTTACTGAAATGCTTGATAACAGGGAATTTTGATGCACCAAAGGCCATGATGCCGGCCCACCTGTGAGCAACTTCAAATGGCTGTCCGGGTATAATGATATCAGTGAGTTTCTCCTCCAGTGCTGTTTGTATCATTCCATTCAGCCCGAAATCGGTAGTCGTTTCGGTAGCAAAGTCGAGGTTGCGGCCGCCACCTATTAGTATGCGCCCGTCTATTTCGCGGAAGTAATAATAGCCCTTGTCAAAGTGATAAATACCCTTGAATTTCAGGCCGGCAATTGGGTGCGTCACCAGCACTTGTCCACGCCCGGGTACAACATCTTCGCTGGGCAATAGTTGCGTTGCAAAGGCATTGGTGCAAATGGAAATATGCGCGCACTTCAAGGTAATGTGGCTTTCGCGCGATGAATCTGCCACACGAACCAGCACGTGATTACCGGTCTCTTCATAACCTTGTATATCAGCTCCGGTTTTTAGCTCTATCCCCATTCCAGAGGCCAATGAGGCCAGCGAACGCATCATTTTTCCGCTGTGCAACTCGCCTTCGCAGGTATTTTCTATCAGTGCTTTGGTGTAGCTATTCGAGAATCCAAAAGAATCAATTTTCTCGTTGGCCATTCTGAACGGCGCTTTTCCGGTCACAGACCCAAGGAGGTCATTGAGGTAGGTAAGTTTTTCAAGTGCGTCAGTTTCAGATTCCGATATCAATTCATAGCTGCCATTTTCGGCATAGCCTATCTGGCCATCACCGAGCCTTTTTCTCAGTAAGTTTAGCCCCGCCCTTCGCCACTCAAACAGCCTTACCACTTCTTCTTCAGGCATATGGCGCAGGTCGTCAAGCAACTCAGTTACACTGCCCATACACGCAAATCCTGCATTCCGGGTGCTTGCTCCTGTGGGCAGTAGTCCACGTTCCAGCACCAGTACATCTGCATCAGGGTAGCGCTGCTTTAGTTCTATGGCCACGCTCAGGCCAACAATTCCAGCTCCCGCAACAATATGTGTGTAATGTGTAAAAGACTCCTGCTCCCAATAACTAAACATACCCTCAATATTATTGACTCCAAAAACAATTTTCCAGCCGAAAGAAACGAAGTTTTGCCGGATTTTTATAGGAGATATGCTAATAAGGTCCCGTAGCCGGAGCGTTAAATAATATCCGTCGCGGCAAAATACATTTGCTCTATAATGTGCACAACTTCCCTGCCTTCCTCGGCAGTTGTCATTATGGTATCATTGTGTTGCAGCACATCCACAACGTTTTTTATCACCTTATCATGGTTGCTCATGGAGCCCTGGTACAACCCGTAGTCGTTCGATTTGGCAGAAATATTTATCTCAGGCAGGGCCTCGCCTTCAAGTTGTTGGTATTCAATCGTATTCAGGTATTGACCGCCTATTTTTACTGTGCCCTTTTCTGCAAAAAGGGTGATAGAGCCTTCCATGTTTTTCTGGTAAGCACAGGTGGTAAAATTGAAATTCACTATTGCCCCGTTTTCAGCCTTCATACTGAAGCTGCCGGTATCTTCCACCTCTGTATTGTGCTGGTGGCTATAGTTATGAATCGTCCCGGCTACGCTGGCTATAGTGCCATTGAGGTAGTATAAAATATCAATAAAGTGGCTGAACTGAGTAAACAGGCAGCCGCCATCTTTCTTCTTTTTGCCTCGCCAGTCGCTCTCGGCATAGTAGGCATCGCCACGGTTCCAAAAGCAGTTTACCTGCACCATAAATATCTGGCCCAGCCTTCCGGAATCAATCAATTTTTTTACCTCGCGCACCGGCGGGTTATAGCGGTTTTGTTTTACTGCGAAAATCGTCTTTCCCGCCAGCACGGCTGCCGCTATCATACAGTCGCATTCGTCGGTTGATAGTGCCATTGGTTTCTCTACCACCACATGCACGCCTGCCTGTAGCGCGGCTATAGTATGGGGCTCATGAAGAAAGTTAGGGGTGCAAACACACAACACATCTACCTGCTCCATTGCCAGTAGCGTTTCCAGATGATAATAAAATGCAACCCCGTCTGGCAGGCCGCTATTCGCTTCATCCCGCAGGTCACAAATAGCCACCAGCTCTGTAGCCTCGTTGTGCATAATATGCCCTGCATGGCGCCGGCCTATATTTCCAAAACCTACAATTGCGAATCTGATTTTTTGGCTCAATGGATGTCGTGAATTATTAAATAAAAACCACTTACTGGCTGTATTATTGTGTTGCTGTTCTGATTGTTGCCGCTATTCCCGGCTGGTTGTTGCTCTTTTACCAGTCATCCTTTATGCGCTTCACCCGGTTTTCTTCTATTAGTTTGCTGCAAAAGGCTTCAAATTCATTAGCAGAAAAGGGTATTTCCCGCACATTCCACTGAAAGAGGCGGTTGTCAACACAATCAATAGAAAGTGTGCCAAAGCGCAGCAAAACTTGCTCCACCTCCGTCCAGTTCAGCGAGCGTTTCCGGCTCTCAAATGGCAGGCTTATTCCCGCCGTACTAACATTAATGTATTGAATCGCGTTGCCCTTTCTTTCCCAGAACAATGCAAAAATAAGAGCCGCACTCAGTATCCCGAAAATACCCTGAGGAACTACCCACTTCATTGCCGTAGCATACACGGCCAGTGTCACAGTTACTACCAGCTCTGCAATATGGAAGTAGTTATTGGCTCTCGGGGCGGTTATTGTTTTATTCTTAAAAAGGATGAGCGCAAGGAGAGAAAATCCGGCCAGCATCACCACAATACCCCATGGTTTTATGGTGTCGTTAAACAAGTAAATGATGCTTCCGGCCCCTATAAATGCAAAACTGCAAATAAGGTGCAACGCCGTTACCTGGTGCATCTTTACTTTCTCGTCTACCAGCTGTAATTCGTATTCCATATTTTAAAAAAAGGGAAGGTTACAAAACCTTCCCGCATTTAGTTTGTTTGTCTTGTTTTTTTGCAATCTGAGCATCAGCGTTGCAGTAAAACTACCTACTGTAGTTCGGTGCTTCTTTTGTTATCACAACATCATGAGGATGGCTCTCCGCCATACTCGCAGCCGTAATCCGCACGAACTGAGACTCATTTTGCAATGTGGTTATGTCTTTGGCTCCGCAATAGCCCATGCCAGCCCTTAGGCCGCCTACAAACTGTTGTACCACCTCGCTCAGATTTCCTTTGTAAGGCACACGGCCCACAATACCTTCAGGTACCAGTTTTTTAACGTCCGCTTCCATGTCCTGGAAATACCTGTCTTTCGATCCCTCCTGCATAGCCTCTACTGACCCCATGCCACGATAAGATTTAAATTTGCGGCCTTCATAAATAATAGTTTCGCCCGGGCTTTCCTCCGTTCCGGCAAATATTGAGCCGGCCATAATGCACGATGCGCCGGCAGCTATGGCTTTTACCATATCACCAGTATATCTTACGCCACCATCAGCTATTACAGGTATACCTGTTTTCTTAAGTGCCTGAGCTGCTTCTATAATTGCTGTAAGTTGTGGTGCTCCAGCTCCTGTTACTACCCGCGTAGTACAAATAGAACCCGGACCTACCCCTACTTTCACTCCATCAGCACCTGCATCGGCAAGGGCCTTTGCGCCAGCTGCTGTGGCTACGTTTCCTGCTATCACAGGCAGGTTCTTAAAGGCTTTTTTTACTTTTTTCACTGCATCTATCACTCCCTTCGAATGGCCGTGAGCGCTATCAAGTGTTATGATATCCACACCTGCATTCTTGAGCGCATCTACGCGATCCAGTATATCTTCGGTTATGCCTATTGCCGCACCGGCAAGCAACCTGCCCATAGTGTCCTTTGCGGCATTTGGGTGGCTCTTAAGTTGTAGGGTATCCCTGAACGTAATGAGGCCTATCAGTTTTCCTTTCTTATCTACTATCGGAAGTTTTTCTATTTTATATTGCTCCAGTATGCGCTCTGCTTTTTGCATATCGGTGCCGGCTGGTGCCGTTACAAGCCTGTCCTTGGTCATTACCTCGCTCACGCTTTTCTTAAAATCTTTTTCAAAGCGTAGGTCACGGTTGGTAAGCATACCTACAAGCAGGTTGTTTTGGTCTACTATCGGTATACCACCTATTCGGCTGTCCTTCATTATGCGCACCGCATCGCCAACAGTTGCTTCAGGGGTAAGCGTTATAGGGTCAAGTATCAGCCCGTTTTCTGAGCGCTTTACTTTACGCACCTGTTCTGCCTGGCGTTCTATACTCATGTTTTTGTGCAATATCCCCAATCCTCCCTCTCGCGCCAGCGCTACCGCCAGCGGAAATTCAGTCACAGTATCCATAGCAGCCGATATCATCGGGATGTTGATACGTATGTCCTTAGTAAGATGGGTGGAGATGTTTACTTCGCGGGGAAGAACTTCAGAGTATGCCGGCATCAAGAGTACATCATCAAATGTTAAACCCTCACCGTAAAACTTAGATTTTATTGCCATAGGCAAAGGTAATTGATTTTTTAAAAGTAAAAAATCAAAAAAAGCTTAAAGAACGGTTACTTGAAATGTCTTAATACTTTTTATTAGGTCGAGTTTTAACTGCCAGCTAATAATTGATATTTTGTTTCAATATTTTCTAAATGACAGCCCCTTAATTCGTAATAAATTCAGTCTGATCATATATTTTTGAAATGGTCTCAGGTATCCCCGTTTTAAAATCCTTGTTGTATCATGGCGAGGCGCATCGTGTTTTTGCTGTTTTTAACTTTTCTTTCCAATACGCTTTCCGCCCAGCGTCTACTGGGCGTGTCTGCTGGCACTTCGGACATCGCCCTGGGTATGTACCTCAACCCGGCCAACCTTGGTGGCTGCAACGACCGGTATATCATGCCGCTTCTTTCCTTTAATGTGGAGGTCGATAACAACCTCGGCACCATTGGTTCCCTGAGCCAGATCATTCGGAGTTCAAAGAAAAACGGCGCAAATCCGCAGGGTATATTCACCTATGGAGGCAACATAAAGTTCAGCATGCTTGCGCCAATGGCCGAGGTACGAGGCCCCGGTATCATCTTACCATTAAGCAGGCAACATACGCTCGCTTTTACAACAAGAGTCAGAGTGCTCAATGAGTTCTATAATTTTGATAAGCTGATTTATAAAGTGGCGATCAAGCCCTCCGCCCAGCTTTCGGTTAATGCGGATCTGAAAAACTTTAAATGGACCCTCCACAGCTGGAGCGAGCTCGGGCTCGCATATGGCGGTATTTTGGCCGATAACGACCACTTCCAGTTAAAAGTTGGATTCAAGGTTAATCTGCTCGGTGGGGTGGGGTATATATGCCTTGATGGGAAATCGATGAGCATAGACTACAAGCAGGGCATCGACTCCTTTAATGTTTCAAAGGCAGATCTGCTGTTTTCAAGTAGCCTTTATGGCGCAGACAATGCTATAAACGGCACGCAAATTCTGGGCAATATTTTCGGCGGTGGTGGGCGCGGATTCGGCGGGGATGTGGGTATAACCTATATCGCCAAAAATACAGTTCCGAAAACAACTGATTTCTTCGACCACTCCGGCGATGACTACAGGTTTGCTTTATCCCTTTCTGTAACCGACGTCGGCTCAATAACCTACTACGAGACCTACCAGACAACCATCACAGGAGGCGGGTATCTGAATTCACAGAACCTTTCTGCAAGCATAAAAAACTTCAATAATCTTACCGCTTACCTTCAAACCCGGGGCTTTGTAAAAAGAGATTCGGTAAATGCAACAGTTGTGTACTTACCCACAGCGCTCGTTGGAAGTGTGGATGTACATATCAATCATCATTTGTTCACCAACCTTATGATCATAAAAAACATCGCCGATGACGCTCAGTTCGGCAATCAGTATTTCACACAATTTACAGTTACGCCAAGGTATCAATCAAAGAATGTAACGTTGGGGCTTCCCGTTACCTACAACACACTTACTCAAAACCTGCGTTTCGGTTTTGGCCTGCACTACCGGTCACTTTACATAGGGAGCGACGATGTTCTGCTCTTTGTGCTCAACCATCAGTACGGTGCCAACTTCTATGCTGGTTGCACAGTAAAAATCCCCAACCGACCCCACCGGTTCCGGTAAACCCCTGTATGATGAGCATATCATTGACCAAAGAAAATCATTCAGTTTCACTTCAAATAAGTCTCTAAAGACGCCAATTCCGTTAGTGCGCCTCACAAGCTTCTCATCTCACCCAACACAATACCACTTTCGATTTTCTCCTTACCCCATCGGGACGATCTACCAAGTACTAAGTACTATCGCCTTACCCCATCGGGACTTTCGACTTTCTACTAACTACTTTCTACTAAAGACTAAAAAAAATTTGGTCATTCAAAAACTATTATTACTTTTGTAGTGTACTATTTAACTGATACACTATTGAACATGGTAGCAATTCAAAATCTGAGTTTTAGTTACAGCCCCAAACAGCAACTTTTTTCACAGTTGAACTTGCGGCTCGAAAAAGGGCACATCTACGGTTTGCTCGGCAAAAATGGCGCCGGAAAATCAACACTGCTAAAAAACATGATAGGACTCGCATTCCCGTCTTCCGGCAGTTGTACTATTAACAGCAGAAGTGTCGCAAGCAGGCCGGTAGCAGTTTTGGCTGAGGTCTATTTTCTTTCAGAGGACATTTTTGTACCTGCACTTACGCCACTCGTATTTGCAAAACGGACAGGGTGTTTTTATCCTAACTTCAGTCTCGACGATTTCATGAATTATCTGAAACTGCTGGATATTGACACCAACGCCGTAATGACGAAAATGTCATTCGGGCAGCAGAAGAAAGCCATGATAGCATTTGGACTGGCCACCAACACCAACCTCCTCATTATGGACGAGCCAACCAACGGTCTTGACATCCCTTCAAAAACACAATTCCGCAAGCTTATAGCCTCGGTGCTCACAGAAGAGCGGTGTATCATCATCTCCACCCACCAGGTGCGCGATCTCGATAGCCTGATCGATACCGTTGTTGTGCTCCATAACCGCCAGATTGTGGTTAACCGCCCGCTTGAGGACGTGACCAATCTCCTCGCTTTTACAAATACCACCGATGCCAACGCTGATAAAGTACTGTATGCTGAGGAGAACGTAAGGGGTACAAAGGCGATTTTTAAAAACACTGCCAGCCAGTTCAGCAAGCCCGATCTTGAACTCCTGTTCAATGCCATAATCAGCAACAATCAACCTATTCTTGAAATCTTAAAAACAGCCAACAATGAACAGCACATTTAGTATTTCCCGCATTGGCTTTCTGTTGCGAAAACAAACAGCAGAGCACTACAAAGGTTACCTAATGGCACTTGCCGTAATTGCCGGTGCATTAATCTTATGGATTTGTTTTGGTAGCATCATGGACGGACAACCGATGCCATTAAATGCTCAATATGTAACATTTTCTATTTCCTTTCTTTTTGGTGGAACCTTGTTTACAGCAGCCATCTTCAGCGAATATGGTGAGTCAAAAAGTGCCGTCGCGGCAATTACGCTTCCCGCATCGGTGCTGGAAAAGTACTTCGTAAAATGGCTGTACTCCTTTGTTATATTCCAAGTCGTTTTTGTAGGCTTATTCTACATCATTATGGTGCCGGTGCAGGGTATGTTTTCTTTGCACACCAGGCACAGGGAGGTGATCAATATTTTCACGAATGCCGATATCGGAGGCGTTTTCCTCAGCTTCATCCCTTTGCATGCGCTCGCATTCCTTGGGGCTATTCTCTTCAAAAAACTACACTTCATTAAGTCGGCATTTGCAGTTTTAGTCAT
>CAILMA010000242.1 GCA_903835145.1 uncultured Bacteroidota bacterium | reverse complement strand
CTCAAATGTTCTTCGACAACAAGCATTATTTCGAGTATGTAAACAAGTGTCGCGAACATGGCATAACAGCACCTATACTTCCCGGCATGAAACCTCTTTCAAGCGTAAAACAACTGGCTGTTATTCCAAGAGTGTTCAATGTGGAAATACCAGTAGACCTGTATAATGCCATGGTAAAATGCAAAACAGAAACTGATATGGAAAAAGTAGGCACAGAATGGTTACTCTACCAATGTCGTGACCTGCTTAAAAACAATTGTCCGGTATTGCACTTCTACACTTTATCAAAACCAAACATAATATATAATGTATTGAAAGAGCTGTTTTAATAGCTAACAATACTTAATTGAATACGATTTTCGAAGCCGCCTAAAAATCTATTTTAGGCGGCTTCTTGCATTCATCTATGTCAAACGCAATTAACATTATTTTATATCTCCGTTTACTCTTGATTTTCAGCATATTTTGATATTTGCTTCGTTCGAACGAAATGAACTCACGTTATGAAAAATACGACACGGAAAATTATTTTCTTTTTACTATTCGCATTACAATTGAATAACCCTGCAACAGCGCAAAACAGTGTCTATACCAGGACAGTTGATTTATAATTGTGGTTAAAAACTGATGTACGCGCACTGGTTTTTAAAACGACTAAAGCGTTTTTAGCCCCCCGCAATTAAAACGGTTAAAACGGTTCAATCGGATTATTTCACGTAGTTTTGTTCTATACATGAAACCATTCGAACAGTTAAGAATTGTTTTTTTCGGCACACCTGATTTCGCAGTAGCATCACTCAACGCATTGGTAGTGGCAGGAGCTAACATAATTGCTGTCGTCACGGCCCCTGATAAGCCAGCAGGGCGCGGGAAACACCTGCACCACTCGGCAGTAAAGGAATATGCGCTCGCGCACAACTTACCGCTGTCGCAGCCCGAAAAAATGAAAGAAATACAGTTCCTTGAAGATCTGAAAAACTATCAGGCCGACTTGCAGGTAGTGGTGGCTTTCCGCATGATGCCAGTGGTTGTTTGGGACATGCCCCCTATGGGCACCCTGAACGTTCACGGTTCACTACTGCCACAATACCGTGGGGCAGCCCCCATAAACCGTGCGATTATGAATGGCGAAACAGAAACGGGAGTGACCACTTTCAAACTCAAGCACGAAATTGATACGGGCGATATACTATTGCAACAGCGCGTGGCAATATTGCCGGAAGACAATGCCGGCACCCTGCACGACAAACTTATGGTAGCCGGTGCCGATCTGCTCGTAAAAACAATAAAAGAGCTTTGCCTCGGCAATCTGAAAGAGCAACCGCAGGACTCTATTACAAAGGAACAGCTGAAACACGCTCCAAAAATATTTAAAGAAGACACCTACATCAACTGGGATGCACCCGCCGGGCATATCAACAATTTTATTCGAGGCCTCTCACCCTACCCCGCCGCGCATGCACAGCTGGGTGATAAATCCATCAAGATTTTTTCCTGTACCACCGAGCCACAGACTATGACGGCTGCACCGGGAACATTTGAAACCGACCACACTAACATGCTCCGTTTTGCAGCAAGAGATGGTTGGGTTTATATAACAGAACTGCAACTTGAAGGTAAAAAGAAATTGGATATCGTTTCCTTCCTACGTGGCTACCGAGGTTAACGAACTGCAATATAAAAGGCAATTTGAATAGAAAATTTACCTCTGGCTATCGATGAAATATTGCACCGCCAGCGCATACCCACCTAACCCAAGCCCACTTATAGACCCTACACATTTCGAAGAAATGTATGAAGTCTTCCGGTAGTCTTCCCTCGCAAGTACATTACTAATGTGTACCTCAACGGTCGGTACGTTAATACCACTCACCGCATCAGCAAGCGCGATACTGGTATGCGTGTAAGCGCCTGCATTAAGGATAATACCCTGCTTTTTCCTCATGCAGCCGTGCAGAAAATCAATCAACTCACCCTCAATATTACTTTGGAAATATTCAAACACAACGTTTGGGAACCTCTTTTCAAGCACAACCAGGTAATCGGCAAACGACTGCCTGCCATATATTTCAGGCTCTCTAACACCCAATAGATTAAGATTCGGCCCATTAACAATCGCAAGTTGAAGCATCAACAAAAGTAAGAAATTCGCTAACACGCCGTAGGTAGTATTCAGTCGAAAGTCGTTAGTACTTAGTCGAAAGTACTTAGTCGAAAGTAGAAAGCTGTCGTTGGTAAACATGTGAATAACGTGGAAGGTGTAGTTCTACCCAACATTGGGGGCGATCGGTTTAAATGTGACGATTTCGAAACCCAATGTTTGTGGAAGAAAATGCGATAAATTTGCCAACAGCAAACGAACCCTCAGAAACCAGCCGCATTGCAGCAATTATTTTGAGCAAACCGTCATATTCATTTAAGCATGTACAGCTTGACTTTCGACTAAATACTAACTACTAAGTACTAAAAATAACAGCTTTTGACTTTCGACTATTGACTTTTGACTTTTGACTTTTGACTAACGCCCAACGACCAAAAACATGTGGACACCCCTGATAAATGGATTTAAGGCATACCTGCAGATGGAGCGCTCCATGTCTGCAAACACAGTAGATGCATACCTGCATGACGTCACAATGCTGCGCGATCATGTGCAGGACGTGTATCCCGGGCTATCACCTGAAAAAGTAGAGCTTGCACACCTGCGTTCGTTTATTGAAGTAATTAATGAACTGGAACTCTCGGCTAACACCCAAAGCAGGATATTGAGCGGCCTCCGCTCTTTTTTCAAATACCTGATACTGGAAGAACTCACTAAAAATGACCCAACTGAGCTACTCGATTTCCCGAAACACAAGCGCTCGCTGCCCAAAGTACTAAGCATCGCAGATATTGACCTGTTATTTAAAGCAATAGACTACAGCACGCCTGAAGGAGTAAGAAACAGAGCAATACTTGAGACCATGTACAGCTGTGGCCTTCGTGTAAGTGAGCTTACCGGCCTGCTCATTTCAAATCTCTATCTTGATGTGGAGTTCGTAAAAGTTACCGGTAAGGGCGATAAAGAACGGCTCGTACCCATTGGCGCAGAAGCCATAAAACACATCAGTTTATACAGGGAGCACATCAGAAATCACTTACCTGTGATAAAAAAGGGCAATGAAGACATTTTATTCCTGAACCGGCGCGGAGTTGGGCTTTCGCGCATCATGATTTTTCACATTATTAAAGACCTGGCCCAAAAAGCTGGCCTGAGTTCCGAAATCCACCCTCATACGCTCCGTCATTCATTTGCAACCCACCTCGTTGAGGCCGGTGCCGACCTCAGAGCTGTGCAGGACATGCTCGGGCATAAAAGCATTACTACTACAGAAATCTATACCCACCTCGATAAAAAATACCTGCGCGATACCCTCGAAAAATACCATCCGCGATACACATAACAACGCCTTCAGCCGCGAAAACGGCTAAAGGCATAAAAATCAATTACTAAGATGCAGTACATTTTTGTTAAAAATTAGTTATCCATTGCTACGATTGTAAATATTTATTACTTTTACGAATCATTATTAAACTGGGCTAAAATTATAACACCACCGAGGTAATATCTTGTTTCTGGTGGGCGTTGGCAGGTCAGTTTTTAATGATTAAGTTTGTGCTTTTTATGAAGTATCAAAAATCGTAAACCCGCTACAACAAATTGAATTATTTCTAACTAAAAATACCAACAAACCAGTTTTTAAAAATGGAAAATAGCTACAAATATGTCTTATTAACCATACTTACACTGTCGGTTTTTGTTCTTGCCATAGTGGAATTAACAGGAATCAGCAGCAACTCTATTTTCCGCAAATACAAGGGTGGTGGCGAAGGTGCCTTTTATTCTAAAGATGGCGAAGTTTACCGCGGCGAGATTTACCCGGAACAAACCAAAACAAGGTCGCAAATAGTAGCCGAAATGTCGAAAACGACAATGCAGTTTTATGAAACTAAGTTCAACTTCGGTTCTTTAATTGCTGGTAAAGTAGTTACCCATGTATTCAAGTTTAAGAATACTGGTCAAAATCCGCTGATGATTGCGAAAACCGACGTGAGCTGCGGTTGCACCACCCCGAACTTCCCGCTCGAAGCCATATCACCCGGCAATGATGGTGAAATCACAATTGTTTACAATAGTGAGGGCCATTCTGGCTTCCAGCAGAAAAATATCATTATTCACTCTAACGCCATTCCTGAAGCCGTTTCAATCAGTATCGAAGCAACAGTGCAATAGCAGCATTTATGAACGCCACTACTACGTCTCCGCTTACAAAACTTAACGACTACTTATCGCTGATCAAGTTCAGCCATACAGTATTTGCGCTTCCTTTTG
>CAILMA010000241.1 GCA_903835145.1 uncultured Bacteroidota bacterium | reverse complement strand
GAGAGTAAGCGCGACCAGTCCACCAGCAACCAGCAAAACAGCATTGACACCATAAAACAACTGGAGCAAAAACTCAGCAAGGACGAAATAGCAAAACTGAGAAAGGACGCTGCGCGCCAGCTGGGGCACCCGCTGAAAAATCTGAATCAACTTTTTACTGTGGAAATGTAAGCCGGTGCTATGGAAATCACGTGCTAAAACTGAATGGAGTTGAGCGATTTTATCCTTTTTGCTATCGCGCTGCCGGCTTTCTGAAAAGGCAATTCTACTAAACGATAGGTGATGTAAGATAAGAAACACGTAGCAATAAGGCTCACCCCCATCACAGCAAAGATTGTAGAACTGCCACTAAATGGAAACACTGACGCAACAGTAATAAAAACGGGGAGGTGCAACAAATAAAAACTATAAGAAATCTTACCTAAAAACTGACACACTTTATTTTTAAGGAAGGAAGAAAAACCGGGATTGTACAGCGCCAGCACGATAAAAAGGCAAGAACCTGCCGCCGAAAGATAATCGTGAAAATGCCGGTCAGGATTGAGGTGAAAAGTGAAACTGCTCGAATAAAGAACAATGGCCGCCACAAACAAGCTAAACCTTACAGCCGCGGATGCCGAAGAGATGAAAACACCAATAGGCTGCCGGTATTTTGCCAACAAAACACCCGCGTAAAAAAAGCATACATAAAAATTTATACCTACGTACAGCAGTACAGCCATAAACAAAAGACTAAATATCAGCTCGTGTTTTCGGATGATGGAAACAAGGAATGGGATGAGTAATGATATATTCATTTCTATTGCCAGCGACCAGATAACGGCATCAATCAGCCCCGGAGTAAAGTTGCCAATGAGGGTGAATGTCTTTATAATTTGCGCAATGTTCTCCCGGTTGTCCCATTGCCAAATGCGCATCAGCCACGGAGAAAAATGTGTGAGCCCGTTCCCATTATAAACCCAGGTCTTTAGTAACATGCTTATGGCTATTGCTACTATAAATGCAGGGTAAATTCTAAAAACGCGTTTTACATAGTAACTCAGCAGCGCAATCGGCCGTTCGTTATTCACGTAGGGAAGAGCCAGCACAAAGCCGCTAAGTATAAAGAAAAAGGAAACGGCAGATGCGCCATCCCAAAGCAGGTGCAACGGAGTAAAATTCAAAGACAGAAAAAAAGGAGCCGTAATCACCGACCCCAACACGAAGTGGCTAAAAAACACAGTAACAGACGCCAGCCCACGCAGGCTATCCAGCTCCGTGTAACGCTCGTGCCCGCTATTTAAAGTAGTTATTTCGCTCTGTTCTTGGTTCAAAATTTTTCCTGTTTTTCTACTTTTATATTGGTTGCCTGGTACCAAATCACTAAAACACACTACACTTAACAGCCCTCAAAAATACCAGCCAACTCCGACTTTATGCACTATTTTATTTTAAGCCCACAACAAACGGCGTTTAAACAAATGGCCCTTCACACAAACTATTATAACGCAAATCGGCAGTTTTCAGTATTAACCACGCTACTTATCGCTGTTCCGAAATAGATCTGCGATTTCGCTCAGCTCCTCGGCTAAAACGGATTGAGAAACCCTATCGACATAAAATCAGTTACTTTTGCAATAAAGTAAGGCAACGCCCTACCCGTTTATGGATGATCAAAAAATAAGTCTGAATAAATACATTAGTTCCTCGGGTTTTTGCAGCCGTCGGGAAGCCGACAAGCTGATAGAACAATTCAGGGTAACTGTGAATGGCGAGCTTGTGCTGCCCGGCACAAAAGTAAACCCGCATGACCGCGTAGATATAGACGGCGAACCCATAAAGAAAAGAAGCAAGAGTGCCAATGCCATTTATATAGCCTGCAACAAACCCGAAGGAGTAACATCGACTACCGACCCCGAGGACCGCACCAACATTATCTACTTCATCAACCATCCTAAAAGGATATTCCCTATCGGCAGGCTTGATAAAGATTCTGATGGACTTATCTTCCTTACAAATGATGGCGACATAGTAAATAAAATACTCAGGGCAAGCAACAACCACGAAAAGGAATACATAGTATCGGTTGATAAACCCATTACGCCCGAATTTATAAAGCAAATGGGCAGCGGTGTGCCGATACTGGACACCATAACCAAGAAATGCCATGTGCGGCAGGAGGGCAACAAGCGATTCCGCATCATACTTACACAAGGGCTTAACAGGCAAATCAGGCGCATGTGTGAGCACCTCGGCTACAACGTAATGAAGCTCACAAGGGTACGCATCATGAATGTAACGCTTGGCAACCTGCCACCCGGCAAGTGGCGCTACCTTACCCTGCCTGAAGTTGAAAAACTGAATGCACTGGTTAAAGAATCGAGCAAAACTGACGACCGGCCGGCCGCAACCAGAAGGCGATAACGAGGCCGTTTTCGCTTTTGAGATTCCTGAGGTTTTTACTAACTTTATCTGGTAAAAACTACAACAAATGATGTCTGCACAGGCTGAAAGAAAAATGGTACTGCGCTCAATAACCGTGATGGCGGTTTTTATTCTGTTGTCGCTGGCTTTTGCGGGCATGGGCAGCCCTCGCCGCACCGATACCCTGTACCGGCTGAGTAATTTCCGCGCGCCATCTTTGTCAAAACCTGTTGATAGTATTGTAGTAGTGAAGCGCTTCCGGCACATGTTTGTCTTCCACAACCGGAAATTGCTGAAGGTGTACCACATATCCCTTGGTGAAGCACCTGTTGGGGCGAAACATTTTGAGGGCGACAGGAAAACACCTGAAGGGATCTACACCATTGACGGCAAAAACCCGAACAGTCAGGCACACAAGGCACTCGCTATTTCTTACCCTAACGAAAATGACCGTAAGTATGCTAAAAGCAAGGCGTTACCACCCGGTGGCAATATCAAAATTCATGGCCTGCTTAACGGTACCGAAAAAGAAAAAGATGACTACATGAGTGGCGACTGGACCTGGGGTTGCATTGCCGTAAACAACGAAGACATGGATGAACTCTATGCCAATGTAAAAATCGGGACCGTTATCAACATCCTGCCTTGACCAGTTCATGTATCGGAAAGTAAATTTCATCCCATTCTGCCCCGGCACATGTTTGTAGATAAACTATCTTTGAGAGAGATATGAGTATAATACAGGCTATCACAAGCAAGGACAAAACAATATATCTGGTTCTCCTTTTGCTTTGTGTGCCCCTTTTCTTTCTTAATATTTGCGACGTTCACCCATGGGGCGACGACTACGCACAGTATATAAAAGAGGCCAGCAACATTGCACACGGCATACCTTACTACAGGTCCAACTACATCTTTAATCCTCTGAACCCGGACTATGCGCCACCGGCCTACCCACCCGGCTTTCCCTTGCTGCTGGCACCTGTAGTAAAGGTCTTTGGAATAGCTATAAGGCCAATGCTTTATGTCATTAGCACTATTCATGCCTGTTTACTGCTCACTTTTTTCGCCTTCTTCCGCAGGTACATGAGCATTGTACCTGCCATTTGTCTCACTTTAGTTGGCATCTACAGTGGTTATATCATTGACCTCAAACAAAATATACTTTCTGATATCCCCCTGACCTTATTTACTACCCTTTACTTACTGGTGCGCGGCGCGCGCACCTTCACAATATGGCGGGTGCTATTGTTAATTGCTATTGCAACAATGGCCCTGCTTATCAGGTCGCAGGCAATCATTTTGATTTTTGCTGAATTGATGTTTTTCTTGTTCACGACCTGCCGTTCCATAATAAGGGGCAAG
>CAILMA010000240.1 GCA_903835145.1 uncultured Bacteroidota bacterium | reverse complement strand
CCGCGAAGAAAACTCACACCTTAGGGACGTAAACCACAAATTTTTCATCAAAAGCCGGCTCGGGGAAAATACTATTGACCGTCCAGGATTGCACGACCTTGCGCAATCCGGAAGCGGTTATTTCCTTGCCAAGATCGCCTCCCTTTAAGCATATCAACCCATTCGGTAACTCCTCGCTCTTCTGGCCACGGCGAATGGCTGGGTTAATCCAACGCCACAAGTCTCCCAGAGGAGCAACAGCACGCGATACCGCAAAGTCGAAAGAACGACCTTTTATCTCTTCTACCCTGCCGTGGAATGTCGTAACATTCTTCAGCCCTATGGCCGCAGCAACCTCATTCACCACTTTTATTTTCTTCCCTATACTATCAGCAAGTAAGAATTGAACTTCCGGGAAGAAAATAGCCAATGGAATACCGGGAAAACCGCCACCAGTTCCAATATCTATGATCTCTGCCCCATCGCTGAAATTACCAAGTACCGCTATCGCCAGCGAGTGCAGCACATGCCTTTCATAAAGCGAGTCTATGTCCTTTCTTGAAATAACATTAATCTGATCATTCCAGGTCTTATACAATTCTTCCAATTGCTGAAACTGATGCAATTGCGCAGGGGAAAAATCGGCAAAATATTTTAAAATTACTTCCAATGTTGTTTGTTTTTGTGTAGTATGTATGGCAGGAATGCAAAATTAAACAGCATCCACGCAAAATCGAACAGCGGCAAAAGAAAAAGCAAACTTTTTTCCCTGAGCACAGAAGCAGCTCTTGCAAACGCACCCCAAAAGAAAATGCAACGAACCGCCATAATGCAAAGCGCAACACTCCAGTATGGACTAAATAAAAGCGGAATGAAGTAGAACCAGGTGGCGGCGTGCGTAAAGCCATAAAGCCCCAATAGTCCCTTTACCCTGGGCTTATAGCTCTTGCCATCGGTTAGGTGGCGTTGCTTCTGTCGGCACCAGGCACTGAATCGCTCAGGCGACTCCGTATAAGTAAAACTCTCACTGTTAGTGACTACGGTGTAGTTGCTGTTGTTCGCAAACAGGCTTACCACCAGGTCATCATCTCCCGATGCTGAAAGATTCCACGTTGGTGACTGCTGCGCCCGCAGAAATAAGTCTTTCCGGCACGCCATATTCCGGCCTGATGCCATATAGGGTAACCCTGCCTTGAAGTAGGTAAAATACTGCAAAAAAGCATGACAATTTTCCCAGCGCACAAAGGCATTGAGCAAGCTACGGGTGGCTTTATACGCTCCATACCCCGCCACAATTTCCTTACCTTCAGCCAATGGTGCAACCATGTGCCTGAGCCAGTTTTTCCCCGCTGGTAAACAATCGGCATCTGTCAGCAAGAGTTGATTGTAATGACTTGCTGCCACGCCCTTGCTAAGGGCAAATTTTTTGCCTTTGAAAGTATGTTCGGTACCCGAAACTATCGTAATTACTTTGAGATGGTGAAATTTCTGCTGCATTTCCCAAAGTACTTCGGCGGTACCGTCGGTCGATTCGTCGTCCACCACTACCACTTCATACATTTTAGATGTTCCCCCAGCACCATAATCCTGATTTAAGACCAAGGGAAGATTTTGTTTAAGGTTCTCTGCCTCGTTGCGAGCACAAATCACAATACTTACCGGTTCTAACGAAAAATTGTGATCAAGCGTTGGCCTATCATTCAAGCGAAATATCCTGAAAAAGAAATAGAAACTATAGCCACACTGAATTGCAGCCCAAAAAGAAAATGCCGACAACACGATGATAAAAACCATTCTTTTTAAGTTTCAGGCCTTCCCGTTAGTTAGTTTCCTGGAGTGCATTCAGTGAAGGTCAAATGTACACAATTTGAAAGGTTATCGGAAATCGGCTGATGTGACTGTCGTCACACTTACCATAATTATTCGCAATTTCTTTTTTTATCATCACCGTCATACCAGCATCAATTCAATTTAAACATTAAATAAATATAAAAAATATAACCAAAATGAGGCTGGGCAAGCATTACATGGAAGAGAAAATTCAAATGCATTACCTAACAAACACATTACCGACAGGAAAATGTGATCGTAAATGAATTAACATATTTTACAATTAAAAGCCCCGAATATGCATGGACAAAATCATTTATAAAATAGACAATCAATAACCATTTAATAACAATTTGACCTATGAAATCCGACGCATTAACAGTATCATTGTGAACCTTTTGTTTATGCTCAAAAATATACCTATTTCACATCCACAAATATTTTCAGGCATCTGCAGGCGGCAAATGAACAAATAGTTTTCGTTTTGTGACGGCAATAACAATTAACAATCGTTAACAAAATTGACTATTTTTTCCTTTAATATGTTAGATTACTTTTGTTTATTCTGAGCTGTAGACCCATTCTCAACATGCTTGTCATCTTCATGACAGCAGCTAAATAAAATTCACAACCTTACCTGCTTATCCATGCCGGCTTGCCAGCGTGTATCTACTGATTTGAATTCCAACAATAGCAAATAACACTTTTTTATACACTAACATCTCTAATCATTTAACTAAACAAAATCTCAA
The DNA here is from genome assembly GCA_903835145.1 of uncultured Bacteroidota bacterium. Taxonomy (GTDB): domain Bacteria; phylum Bacteroidota; class Bacteroidia; order Chitinophagales; family Chitinophagaceae; genus Flavipsychrobacter. The sequence continues at coordinate 9,356 of CAILMA010000240.1, read as the reverse complement.
ACAGATGAAAATGAAACTCTTAATGCTGGTAATGTGCATCGCTTTTGCACACGCTAACGGCCTCGCCCAAAACGCTAAAACCGTAGAGACAAAACATTTCGACCGAAGGTCAATGGCAAAACCGACGTCGCTGACCGCTGAGCAGATAAAAGAGCGCAGAGAAGGCCAGGCAAAGTTGCAAACTGAGGTGATGAAGAAAGATCTTGGGCTTACAGATGCACAGTACAAAAAAGTGTACCAGATAAATCTGGAACAAGCAGCAAAAAACGAAGACGCTATAAAAAATAAAAAAACATGGACAGCGCAGGAGCGCAAGGCACTCGCTGACAGACACGAAGTGAAGTTGCGTGAAATTTTATCTGCAGATCAGTATAGCCACCTTACGGCCAAAAAAGCTGAAATGCAAAAAGCAGGCAGCATGCATGGCCCTGTTCAAACGGACAAAAAATAATTTCACGTAAACCAAAACTCAATTTTATGTCAAAAATATTTATTCATAAATTATTGTTAACAATGGTCTTTGCAGGCTGTTCAGTTTTCGGCATTGCTCAGACTTCAACATTTAGTTACACCGGTGGTTTACAAACCTATACTGTACCAGCCGGCGTGCACAGCTTACTGGTTGATGCACAGGGTGCCACAGGTGGTGGCAACTATTCCGCAAGCGTGTCCTGGGAGCCTTGTACTCCCGGCAACGGTGGCCGAGTGCAGAGCAGATTGGCAGTTACTCCGGGCCAAGTACTGTTCATATATGTTGGCGGGCAGGGCCTGAACGGGTATGACGGCGGTTCCGGCGGCTATAACGGTGGCGGCGCAGGAGCAAGTGGCCTCGGAAATGATCCTTATGGCTCTCTCGACGTCTATTATTATGGCGGTGGTGGTGGCGGTGCTTCAAGTATCTCCGATGGCACTGCAGATTATATTGTTGCCAGCGGCGGCGGTGGTGCAGGCACTTCTGGCCCTTTCTACACCGCTTATGCATTTGGCGGAGCTGGCGGTGGCCTCGTTGGCGGCGATGGTGGCGATGCCTCTGGCGGTACTGGTGGTGAAGGCGGTTACGGTGGTACCCAGACATCTGGTGGCACAGGCGGCTATTGCGGATCATGCTACGGCAGTGGCGCTGCAGCCGGCAGTTTTGGATATGGCGGCTATGGTGGCCCTTCTTCCGGCGGCGGTGGCGGCGGTGGCGGCTACTATGGTGGTGGTGGCGGCCAATGGGGCGCAGGTGCCGGTGGCTCTTCTTTTGCGAATACCGACTATTGCTTCAGCATAACACATACATCCGGCTACAACGCTGGCGGCGATGGTATAGTAATGATAACTCCCGATTCAACCGGAGCGCCAATATTTACAGGCGGTTCAAGCCAGTCTTTGACTGTATGCGAAAACTCTTCGGCTACGTCCATTGACGACCTTTTATCAGAATTTGATGGTACGTCAGGCACAACATTAACTTGGAGTGTGACTTCAGGTCCATCATTCGGTACTGTTTCTGCTTCCTATACTGCTTCCTCAACCGGCGGTATCATTATACCATCCGGTTTAACTTATACCCCTGACTCAAACTACTCTGGTACCGATGTCTTTACTGTTCAGATTTCTGACGGAACATCGACTACAACGACTACAATTTACGTAACGGTGAACTCGATCGACCCGCCTGCTATCTATTCAGGTGCTTCAATAATTTGCGCAAATGGCTCAGTTTATATGGAGGACGCTACCAGCGGCGGTTCCTGGTCTTCAAGTGACGCTACTGTAGCAACAATTAGTGATTACGGTTACTATAGCTATGTTTTTGGAGCAGGCGCAGGCACTGCTACAATCACCTATACCGTAGCTGGCACCTGCGGCACGGGCTATGCTGTTACAACATTAACTGTGCTGCCATTACCCGATGCTATTACAGTTTCCAACGTTTGTGTTGGAAGCACAGTAACTGCGTCTACTACAAGCACTGGCGGAACATGGAGTGACGCATATGGCAATGCCTCTGTTGATGTTGATGGCAATGTCACGGGTGTCACGCCAGGAAGCGACTTTATCTATTATACAATTTCAGGATGCTCATCATCTGCACCATTTACCATTGATGGGCCGGCCGTTATGCCGTCTGGCCCGTCAGATGTATGTATGGGGAGCGAAGCCTATTTCTCAGAATCAACTCCCGGCGGCTCCTGGAGCACCAGTGACGCAGGCATAGCTTATGCCTACGACTATGGCAGCTATGCCTACGTTGCAGGCGGTGCTGTCGGCTCCGTCATCGTTTCCTATACAGTCACTAACACCTGCGGTACTACCTCAGGCACTGCAAGTTTGACTGTAGATGCGATGCCGGACCCTATTATTATTACAAACGTGTGTGTCGGTGCTACAGTTATGGCTACCGATGCAGTAAGCGGTGGCTACTATAGCGATGCATACGGATACGCATCGGTAGGTTATGACGGCACAGTAACTGGCGTGACTGCCGGTAGTGACGTCATTTACTACACTATTGGTGCTGCAAGCTGCACCGTTTCGGCACCTTTCAATGTAGATGTTCCCGCTGCACCTATCTATTCTACTGCCGCTGCTATTTGCCAGGGCAGTGAAATTTATATGAGCGATGCAACAGCTGGTGGTAGCTGGAGTAGCGACGATGCCAGCGTAGCCTATGTATATGATTATGGCACATACGCGTACGTGCTGGGCTCGTCTGCCGGTACTACTAACATAAATTATTCTGTTACTAACAGTTGCGGAACGACCACTGAGTCGGCTTCCTTAATTGTATATCCGCTGGCAAATGCGGGTACAATTGCTGGTGCTTCAAGCACCGATGTCGGCACCACGAGTTATCTCTACGATGCGGCAACAGGAGGAACATGGTCAAGCAGCAATACCGCAATAGCAACCGTTGACGCTTCCGGAATGGTTACTGGTGTATCAGCCGGTTACGCTGTTATTTCTTATGTTGTTACTACCGGATGCGGCACTTCTACTGCGACATTTGGTTTCACCGTTACAACTCCTGGCACTGGTGGCACTGGCGGCAGCACTACTGTAGCGCATTCCGATTGGTTTGATTACTGGAATCAAAATATGACCAGCTCAAGCTCGTTGTATTATTTCGACGTGTACCCCGATAGTAATGTAGTTGAGGCTGATGGCACTGGTATCTGGACACATGGTCTCGGACAGTCTTTCGACCCGACTGACAATTATTATTTTGGCTCAGCTATTACTTACGGCTTACCAGAAGCTCCTATGCCAGACACTCAGGCATACACTATTGATAGTTTCAGGTTCCCATATCAATATGTACACCATCACTCCGGCGGAGCGCCAGATAGTATTATTGTAGAATTATTTGCTACAAACACCTCTGCTGACCCTGGTATTTACAAATTGCATTTTAACGCGTCCGCCTCATTCTTACCGATATCGTCGGACTCTATGGCGCGCTTTGCATCGCCAATATTTACCACTACCGGTTCCGCATTTGGAGAGAGCGAAGTATGGGATTCAGTCTATACCACAAAGCAACGTTATGCATTTGCACTCGACCCGGCCGACACATTCTACAACACAAAAATGTTTGGCCTCACAACCCCACTCTATGTGCCCGGTGGTGAAAAAGTGGTTTCTTACGTTCACTTTAAAAGTGGTACTACATTTGCAGCCGGCACAAGCATAAGTGCCGCCAATTACTTAAAATTATACGCAGGCACCACCGGTGCTACGTCCACAACATGGCCACAACAGCCACCACATAACCCAAGCACGGGTTACCCTGGTTCCTACCAAACCGGCCTTATTGCTACTAACCAGAACATCTACGGTGGAGGCTTCGACTATGGTACGCACAATATCGTAATTCCGGGTGTGGCATTTGGTTCCCCATTTGTTGCCGTTACCTACCAGGCTTTCAAAGTAAGCTGGAGCACTACTACTACAACTTCTACTACCGGCACCTGGACACCGGTAGCTTCTACAGCACCGCACCAAAACCTCGGTGTTACTGTTTTAATGACAGATGGTACCGTACTGGCTAAAACGTCAGCCGGTGGCAGCGATGGCTATGGTAACACTTGGGACAAATTAACCCCTGATAGCCATGGCAGCTATATTAATGGTAACTGGAGTACAATTGCTCCTATGCACGATACCCGCCTTTGGTACTCAAGCCAGGTGCTCCCTGATGGCAGATTGTATGTTGCTGGCGGTGAGTATGGTTCCGGTCAGGCGAAGGGTGAAGTTTATAACCCGTTGACAAATACATGGACTATGTGCCCTGCCCTCGCAAGGCCCGACACCTTCTATGACGCAAACTCAGAGTTACTTTATAATGGTAAGATTCTGCAGGCAGCTGTAATTAGTTCTGGCTATAGCGGAATCTACCTCTACGATCCTGCGTCTAACACGTATACTGTTGGTCCAAATTCTTTCAATAGCCACGACGAAGCTGCATTTGTTAAATTACCGGATAGCAGCGTACTCTTTGTTGATATTGGAGCTACAAGTTCTGAACGCTACATTCCTAAATACAACATATGGGTGCACGATGGCACAGTACCAGTTGAGCTGTATGACCCTTATGGTTATGAAGCAGGTGCAGGTTTCTTATTGCCTGATGGCAGAGTTTGGTACCTTGGTGCTACTGGCCATACAGCATACTACACGCCTTCTGGCGACACAACTATGGGCTCTTGGGCGGCAGGACCAGATATACCTGCATCTCAAGGCACCCCAGATGCTCCGGGCGCAATGATGGTAAATGGTAAGATTCTAATAGCCGTTACGCCTTTGCCAACTTCTGGAGACCACTTCCCTTCACCGACCCAATATTACGAGTTCGACTATACAACCAATACCTACACAATGGTAGGTGCGCCGGGCGGCGGCACGTCTGTAGCTCAACCTTCCTATGGCATGGACATGCTCGATCTGCCAGATGGTTCAGTATTGTATTCTAACATTGGCGATGCTCAGTACTACATTTACACTCCGGGTGGCACTCCGCTTGCTGCTGGCAAACCAGCTATTAGCGCAGTCAACTCAGTAGATTGTAACAATTTCCAGATTTCAGGTACATTATTTAATGGTATATCTGAAGGTGCAGCATATGGTGATGACAAACAAAAAGCAACTAACTTCCCGATTGTCCGCCTCACTTCTGGTTCTAACGTTTACTATGCTCGCACTACAAACTGGAACCGCCTTGGCGCTGTCATGACCGGCAGCTTGCCTGACACCGCATACTTCTCTTTACCGGCTTCCTTACCTGCTGGCACTTATGCTCTTCAAGTAATAGCTAATGGAAATGCATCTGACGCAGTAACTTTCGTTAATTCATCTTCCCTCGTAAGTGCTATCTCAGGTTCATCAACTGTTGCAGTTGCAGGTACTAATACTTTGACTGACGCAACCTCTGGCGGCGTTTGGTCGTCAAGCGATGTGTCCGTTGCTACAGTGTCTTCAACCGGTGTTGTCTATGGTGTATCTGTTGGCACTGCTACAATAAGCTATACAGCTACATTTAGCTGCGGCACTTCAACCGCCACTATTTTTATGACTGTTGCTCCAGTTGCTGCAACTGGCGGATATTGCACACCGAACTACAGCTATGACTCAATAGCTTGCGCTTTGGGTATCAACATCAGCCAATTTGCTGTTAATGGAGAACTCAGTACAGCTATTAATGACGTTACATCATGCAGTGGTTATGGCTATGAAGATGAAACTTCGATGAGCACCACACTTTATCAATCAGGTAGTTACACAGCTAATATCTACAGTGCAGGCAGCTACAATATGGACGTCCAGACCTGGATAGATTTCAATGACAACAGCATTTTTGAAGCCAGTGAAACAGTAGGTGGACGCAATACGTACCTATCATCAGCTGCATATACTATTGCCATTGATCCGTCTGCAGCAACTGGCACGCACAGAATGCGTGTGGTTACCAGCTACGACGGCTCTGGATATTTTTATCCGTCCATCGACCCATGTGCCACCGGCTATGATTATGGCGATGCGCGGGACTATATGGTAACGATTGCTCCACTCCCTGCTTGCAGCGGCACTCCTGTTGCAGGCACTGCGTCATCAAATCTCGTGACAGCGTGCCCGGGTGCAACGTTCACACTTTCTGTTACAGGATATACAATGGCAACGGGACTTACCTTCCAATGGCAATCTTCTTACAACGATAGCATCTGGACTGACATTACTGGTGGCATCGGCACAAGCATCGGAGCAACTGAATCGGCCCCTACATACTACCGCTGCAAGGTTACTTGCGACTCGGTTTCGGCTACGTCTTATTCTAACCCGGTATTTGTAAATTATATCTCGGTTTGCTACTGCACACCTTACTATAATTATGCAGTTCCTGCATGTTCATCTTATGGCTTAAGCATTGCCGAATTCCAGATTACAGGGGAAACAGGCACTTCTATCGACGACTTGAATCCTTGCGATGGTACTGGCTATGAAGATAGAACGAGCCTGTCTGTAACATTGGTAGCAGGCACTACATTTACGGCATCTATTGCTGGCGGTGGTTATAATCCGCTTGATGCTCAGACATGGATTGACTTCAATGATGATGGCGTTTTTGACGCATCGGAAAGTGTCGGCGGCGTTAATTCATACCTCACTTTAACCGGCTTCTCAGTGTCAATTCCTTCTGGCGCTGCAGCGGGTACTCACCGTATGAGGGTTGTGACCAGCTACGATGGTTCAGGCCATAATTATCCTTACATGGACCCATGTACAGCCGGCTACGACTACGGTGAAGCGCGAGACTACATGGCAACAATTAACTATATTGGCTGCTCCGGTACGCCAACTGCAGGTTATACAAATTCCAGTATTTACTCACCGTGTTCAGGTTCAACCTTTATCCTTTCCTTGACTGGTGGTACAATCGCGAGCGACTTAACTTATCAATGGCAATATTCTTACAATGATTCATTGTGGACGTCTATAGCTGGTGCCACTGCGAGTACACTTTCTTACAGTGAAACCGAAACGCTAAACTACCGCTGTATCGTAACATGCCCTACAAGCACCAGGTTCGATGGTTCGATTCCTGTATATGTGCCAGTAACGCCCGGACTACCAACAGTGGATAGCATATCTGGCCCTACTTCAGTGTGCGCAGGTGGCAGCATATCTCTTACCGATGCAACCGCTGGTGGTACATGGAGCAGCTACGGCGCTTATCAGGATTCAACAGGAATTTGGACCGGCTTCTCAGTAGGAACTACTATCATTACGTACTCCGTTAGCAACAGTTGTGGTACTACAGAGCAAACAACCGCTATCACAGTGTTACCAAACTATCCTTATGCTACAATAAGTACTGTTGCAGGTAATGGAACAGCCGGATATACTGGCGACGGCAGCTATGCTATATATGCAGAAATGAACCTTCCCGAAGGCGTAGCTTTTGACAGGGCAGGCAACATGTTCATCACTGATCGTACCAACAACGTAATTCGTAAAGTCAATACGGCAGGCGTAATTTCAACTTATGCAGGTACTGGCTCAGCGGGTTATTCAGGCGATGGTGGACCTGCAAGCGCAGCCACGTTCAACCTGATGAAACAAGTGACCTTTGACGGAAGTGGTAATATGTATATCACTGATGCCGGTAACTTTGTTGTACGTAAAATCACTCCAGCAGGCATTGTTTCAACATTTGCTGGTAATGGCAGCGCAGGATATTCCGGAGATGGCGGAGCAGCTACAGCTGCAAGTCTCAATGATGTATTCGGCGTTGTGGCTGATGCAGCTGGTAACATCTATATTTCTGACAGGGCTGCTAACGTTATCCGTAAGGTTCTTCCTTCCGGTATAATTATTACAGTTGCTGGTACCGGTACCGCTGCTTATAGCGGCGACGGTGGTGCGGCTACGGCTGCAACGCTAAACTACCCGCTTGGTCTTTCTTTCGATGCGTCAGGTAACCTGTACTTTGCAGATGGTAACAATGGTGCGATACGCGAAATTTTAACCTCAGGCATCATCATAACAGTGGCAGGTAACGGATCAGTTGGCTATGCAGGCGATGGTGGTCCGGCGACGGCTGCCAATATTAATCCGACCGGTGTAGCAATTGACCATGGTGGCTATCTCTATATTTCGGAGCCTACTAATAACAGAATCCGTATGGTTGATCCTTCCGGTATTATCATCACTGCCGTTGGTAACGGTGTTGCTGGCTACACAGGCGATGGTGGCGATGCTACTTCTTCTGAAATCAGCTATCCGATTAGTATGGCTTTCGACTCAGTAGGCAATTTGTATTTCGATGATTTCCACAACAACGTGGTGCGTAAAGTTGCACCTCCTGTATTACCTATTCTTGGCAATACAACAATTTGCGCTTATGCTACAACCCACCTTACCGATGGTACAACAGGCGGAACGTGGAGCTCATCTGACGGGTCTATTGCAATGGTAAGCTCTTCCGGAGTTGTAACAGGCGTATCAGGTGGCAGTGTAACAATCACGTATACGGTTGTTTACCCTTGTTTCACTTCTACAGCTACTACCACGGTTACAGTAACCCCAGCTCCTGATGCCGGAACTATTTCGGGTACATCATCTATCTGCGCTGGCACAACAACAACTTTATCTACCACTGGTATTACCGGCGGCACCTGGAAAAGCAGCAATACTGCGAAAGCTACTGTTAGTGCTACTGGCGTTGTAACTGGTGTGGCAGCAGGAACTGCAACGATTAGTTATATCGTGCACACTGCTTGTGGCAACGACACTTCGACATTTGCATTCACTGTACTTTCTTCTACACCACCTACGGTATCTGCTATTGGCGGTGCGGTAGCAGTGTGCGAAGGTTCTTCTATGACGTTAACAGATGCTACTTCTGGTGGTGTATGGAGCGTGGGTGACTCAAGTCTTGCATCAATATCCTCATCTGGCGTGTTGTCAGCGTATTCTGCCGGTACCGATTCAGTTTTCTATAAGGTGTCGACCGCTTGCGCTTCCACTACCGTTCGTAAAGCGATTACAATTCATGCACTTCCCGGAAGCGCGGCAATCACTGGGCCTACCAGTGTCTGCGTAAGCTCTACTATTACGCTTTCTGGCGCTACCTCTGGTGGCACTTGGTCAAGGGTTGGTACAGCGGCTACAGTTGGTGCATCGACCGGTATAGTTACAGGCAGCTCCGCAGGAACAGTGATTATCAAATACACCGTTTCTACGGCCACTTGCGGCAGTAATGTTGATAGTGTTTCTATCACTGTTAACCCACTTCCTACCGCTGGCACCATCACAGGTTCCTCATCCGTTTGTGTTGGGTCTACCATCACACTCAGTGATGCAACTTCTGGTGG
>CAILMA010000239.1 GCA_903835145.1 uncultured Bacteroidota bacterium | reverse complement strand
TGCTGCTGTTGATACCAATAAATTTTACCCGTTTTAATGCATAGTTAAAATATTACTGATGCAAGTTAGGATAAATGATTATATCTGTGAGCAGCGCGCTACCGTTCTGTTGTTTTTGGTTGTTTTTCTGTCCAAAACTTTATTAATTGTGATATAATTCTTACATTGCAGTCTTGTAATAATAACCAACAAATCTTTTGCATATGTATTTTAATGGTACAAAATGCCAACTGTTAGTACTCAGTTGTTTTTTATCCGCTTCCCTGTTAGCTAAAGACGTAAAACCAATGACCGGGCAGGGCCTTTCCAAGCCCCTTTGCTTTATAGAAAATAAAGGACAGGTGCTCGATGGGCATAACAAATCCAGGAAGGATGTCCAGTTCAAATTGGCTACAAAGGGGCTCAGCCTCTATGTAGGCGATGCGAAGCTTCACTACCAGTTCAAAAAGGTAGAAGCAGGTGCACAAACCCCTGAAATTTCAACTTATTGCATGGATGTTGCCCTTGTAGGTGCTAACCCACACGCAAAAGTGCAGGCAGCTGATGAAATAGAATATTACGAAAACTACTACCTCTCACAGGCAGCCGATAAAGGTTTTACCGCACACGCTTTCGAAAAAGTGGTGTACAAAGATGTTTATCCTTCCATTGACTGGGTTTTGTACATAAAGGGCGATAACGTGGAGTACGACTTTGTGGTGCGCCCCGGTGGTAACCCTGATAACATCAAGCTTTCCTATACTGGTGCTACCCAGCTTTCTATTACCAATGATGGTGGTATACTTGCCACTACACCGATGGGTAATGTAGGCGAAAAGCATCCTGTAGCCTTTGAAACTGCTACCGGAAAACACGTTGATGCAAAATTTGCACTTAAGAACAATATGGTGAGTTTTGTTACTGGCAGCTACAACGGTGGTCTTACCATTGACCCGTATTTATCGTGGTGCACTTATGCTGGTGGCAGCAATGAAGACGTAATTAATTCAGTAAAAAGCGCAGGCGGTAACCTTTATGTTACTGGTTATACCGCCAGTACAGATTTTCCTGTAACAGGCGGTGCCGCTCAGGCATCAAATGGCGGTGGCACTTATGATGCGTTTTTGGCGCGTTACAATGCTTCCGGTTCTTCCCTTTCGTTCTGTACTTATTTTGGTGGCTCCGGTAGCGACCAAGGCATTAAATTGTCGCTCGATGCCGCTGCGGGTAACGTGTATGTGGTAGGTAATACTACTTCATCGGGTCTTGCAACTACAGGTGCTTACCACTCAACAAACGGTGGCAGCACAGATATGTTCCTCGCACGGTTCAGCAACACAGGTACTAAACTTTGGGTCACTTACATAGGTGGTTCGGGTACTGAGAGTGCTAATTCGGTTACACTCGATGGTAGCTCTAACGTATACGTTGGCGGTAGCACTACCTCTACTACAGCTTCTACCATCATTGCAGGTGGCAGCCCTTACCAGTCAGCTTACGGTGGCGGTATCAACGATGGTTATCTTGCAAAATTCAATAGCGGCGGTACTATGCAATGGGCTACCTACTATGGCGGTTCTGCTGAAGACGAAGTGAACGATGTTGTTTGTGACGGTACAGGTAACCTTTACCTGGTTGGTGATACTAAAAGTCTTACGGGTATAGCTTCAACTGGTGCAGCTCAGGTTAGTTTTGGCGGTGGTACCGGTTATGATGCTATGCTTGCCTGCTTTACGACCGGCGGCAGCGGCGCGCGCAGCTGGGGTACTTATCTCGGTTCTTCCGGTTCTGACCTCGGTAATGGTATTGCTATAGATCAGAGCAACAATATTTACGTTACAGGTAACACCTCAAGTACTGATACTATTCCCTACGGACTGGCTTATCAATCAACTTTTGGTGGTGGCCTTCAGGATGCCTTCCTTGCAAAATATACCAATGCAGGAGCGAGAATATGGGGTACTTTCCTTGGTGGTAACAGCATTGACTACGGTCAGGGTGTGAATGTGGATGTATTTGGCAATATTGTAGTTGGTGGTGCAACAATCAGCAGCACTGGCTTCTCTACTCCTTATGCTTACCAGACCAGCATTGGCGGCGGTGTTGATGCCTTCGTTTCTAAGTTCAACACCTGGGGACAGAATATTTATACCACTTATTTCGGCGCATCGGGAACTGACTATGCATATGGTATCACTACAGATGCCGGCAGCAGTGTAACGATTGCCGGGCTTACCAACAGCACCAGCGGCCTTTCAACTGCAGGTACTATCCAGTCTTCAATTGGTGGCGGTTCTGGTACTTATCATGACGGCTTTATGGCCAACTTCCTCAGGGATACACTCGTTGCTTTCAGGCAGCGTTTTACCGATACCCTGGTATGCGCAGGCGGCACACTTACCGTTCACGATACTACTAACTTCAACTTCGCATCAGGAAATAAGTTCTACGTCATGTTATCTGATGCTACGGGTAGTTTCGCAACTCCTGACACTATCGGTAGTACGTCAGCAGTATCAACTGGCAGCATCAACTGTACCATACCTGCTTCTGCCACTCCGGGTCTTGGGTATCGCATTCGTCTTGTGGCTTCAAATCCATTCTATGTTTCTCCTGATAACATTTATGATATTCGCGTAGTTAACTCCTTACCAGCTCAAACACTTACAGGTTCCACGCCGGTTTGCGTTGGACAGCCTATTCATTTGTTTGATTCTGCTCCTTACCTCGTTACAAGTTACAGCTGGTCTGGTCCTGGTGGTTCAGGCTTTACGTCTGCTTTGCAGAACCCATCTATTGCAGTTTCAACAAGTGCTGATAGCGGCGTTTATACCCTTGTTACAACCCACAACGGTTGTTCACCGGTTACCAATACGTTCAATGTTTATGTAAGTACTTATTTCCCTCCAGCACCATGGGATAGTGCCGTAGCTTCAATTTGTACAGGTAGTCCGGTTCAGTTGTTTTCTGACAGCCACAGTGCAATAGGCGGATACACTTATTCGTGGACTGGCACAGGCCTTACATCTGGTTTCACTTCTACATTGCAGAATCCTACCGTTTCCCATATCCCGGGTCCGGGTGTTATCAAGTACTATGTGAGAGATTCAGTTAATGGCTGTCCTTCACCGCTTGATTCTGTTGTTATTACAACGCTTCCTAACGACACGCCAAAGATTACCATCAGCGTAAGTCCTAACGATACTGTTTGTGCCGGAACACTGGTTCATTTTACTTCTTCCACGTCATTTGCCGGCTACTCACCTACCTTCCAGTGGATGAGCGGACCAACTACACTTATTTCTGGTGCGGTACTCGACTATTATTCAACCGCTACCTTCCCCGGTGGTACCCGTATCCGTTGCATACTTACCAGCAGCGTTGCCTGCCCTGATAAACCATCTGACACCAGCAACTACATCAATATGGTGTTATTGAATACCACTCCAGTAGTTACTATTTATGCATTGTCTGATACGTTCATTTCCAGTGGTGGTTCAGTATCCTTCAACTCTACTGTTGGTGGTTCTTCTATCTTAAGCGGTACATGGTATGTTAACAATGTTGCTCAGCACGATTCACTGGGTACGCTTAGCCTTACTAATATCCACAGCAATGATACCGTTCGTTACGAGGTAAGCAGCAACGCAAGTTGTGCAAGCATAGGGGTGAGCAATACAATTGTTGTACACGTAAACGTTGGCGTTGAAAGTGCTAATCTTAATGGAGCGGCAGTAGAAATTACGCCTAACCCTAACTCAGGTAGCTTTAGCATCAAGGGTGCATTTGGTACTGATGATGACAAAGCGGGCAGCTATGAAATCACCAATGCAATTGGTCAGGTTGTTTCAAGAGGTCAGTTGTCTATCCACAACGGTCAAATCACTACTTCATTATCATTAACTGGTTACACACCGGGTCTGTACCTTATCCGCCTGAGCAAGGATAACGAAAATAAGACACTTCGTTTCATCATGCAATAATCGCAGACGGTATAAAAACATAATAATAAAAGC
>CAILMA010000238.1 GCA_903835145.1 uncultured Bacteroidota bacterium | reverse complement strand
CACACAGAAACTGCATTATAACTTCCTGAAACACTTCGATGAAGTCTGGGTACCTGACGTGGAGACAAGCCCCAACCTTGGTGGCGCACTTGCGCACTGCGACAAGCTACCACCTACTACAAAGTATATTGGTTTGCTTTCCCAATTCGAGGGATTACCAGATAGTAATACCGTTGGCAGCAAGTTGCTGATAATGCTTTCCGGGCCAGAACCACAACGAACCATTTTAGCTGATATTTTATGGCAACAGTGCCTTGCCCTCCAGCGCCAGGTAATTTTTGTTGCTGGTAGCAGCAGCGCAGCTGCACCCACCCATATACCTGCCCACATAAGGTATTACACGCGCTCCGGCGGCAGCGAGCTTGCGGGCTTCATTGCTGAAGCAGAAATAGTTGTGTGCCGGAGCGGCTACTCCAGCTTGATGGACCTCGTATTATTGGGTAAAAAGGCCATCCTGATACCGACACCCGGCCAAACGGAACAAGCCTATCTTGCATGTCACCTGGAGCAGGAGGGTATTTTTTTAGGCGCAGAACAAAGCAATTTCAATCTATCGGTTGCTCTAAAAAAGGCAGAGGATTTTCTTTTCAGGCCCAGTCAACTTCAGGCTCACTTCCGCGATTTTGAACGGGAACTTGATCGCTGGATGAAAACAAAGACTTTATAGCGATTTCACCCCCTGAAGCATAAATCGCCGACACCAATAACACATTGATTTTTCCAACAGACCGAATTGGTTATTCGATATTTCTGCACCCGCAAAACCCCTAATTTTGCAGCGCAATGGCAACGGATACAATAGTAAAGAAAAGGGATAGCGGCAATATAGAAGTGTTGGGGGCGAGGGTGCATAACCTTAAGAATATTGATGTAAGCATTCCCAAAAATAAACTGGTAGTTATTACCGGCATCAGCGGTAGCGGCAAGTCGTCGCTTGCGTTTGACACCATATTTGCAGAGGGCCAGCGCCGCTATATGGAAAGTTTCGCCGCCTATGCCCGGCAGTTTATGGGCGATCTGGAGCGACCTGATGTTGAAAAAATTACAGGCCTGAGTCCGGTGATATCTATAGAACAAAAAACAACCAACCGAAACCCGAGAAGTACCGTTGGTACAGTGACTGAGGTCTACGACTTTATGCGCCTCCTGTTTGCCCGCGTAGCCGATGCCTATTCCTACAACACAGGTAAAATCATGATTAAGTTCAGCGAGGAGGAGATCATTGCCCACCTGCTGGAAAACTTCAAGGGTAAAAAAATAATACTGTTGGCACCTATTGTGCGGGGCCGTAAAGGCCACTACCGGGAACTTTTTGAGCAACTCAGAAAACAAGGCTACCTGAAAGTGAGAATTGACGGCGAGATAGTTGACATGAAAGAAAAAATGCAGCTTGACCGTTACAAAATACATGATATAGAGCTGGTGATAGACAGAATGGCAGTGCAGGAAAGCAACAATGCTCGGATGAGTGAAAGCGTGCAAAAGTCGCTGCAGATGGGCAAGGGACTGATGTTTGTGACAGATGCTGAGACCGGCAAGCTGGCACAGTATAGCCGCTCCCTCATGTGTGCCGATACAGGTATAAGCTATGAAGAACCATCGCCCAACACCTTTTCATTTAACTCGCCCTATGGTGCCTGCCCGTCCTGCAAGGGCATGGGCAGTATTTACCAGGTGAATATGGAAGCTGTGTTGCCCGACATGGAAAAGAGCATCAGCGATGGTGGCATAGCGCCACTGGGCGAAGAAAGGGAAGCCTGGTCTTTCAGGCTGGTGAATATAGTGGCTAAGAAGAACAAGATTTCGCTCACCGCCCCGTTAAAAAACATTGCTCAGAAGCAGCTTAATATATTGCTATATGGCAATGAAGAAGGCATAATTACTTATGACAATGATGGCACTGGCGACCCCCAACGGGAGATGACAGAGCACAATTATGAAGGTATAGTAAACATGGTTTTGCGCTGGTTTTCAGAAACCAGCTCGGAGGGCGTGAGGAGCTGGGCGGAGAGCTTTATGAAACTTAATGTGTGCCCGGAATGTAACGGTGCGCGGTTGAAGAAAGAAAGCCTTTATTTCAAACTTGCGGGTGAAAACATAGCCCAACTCAGCAACTACTCGCTTAAAGGACTTACGGAATGGTTTACCGGGGTAGAAAGCAGGCTGAGCAACAAACAAAACCTGATAGCCAAAGACATACTAAAAGAAATACGGGACAGACTGTTTTTCCTGCTCGATGTGGGCCTGCACTACCTTACGCTTGACCGCCCCACCCGCACACTCAGCGGCGGCGAATCGCAACGCATAAGGCTCGCTACGCAGATAGGATCTCAGCTGACTGGTATAACCTATATACTCGATGAGCCCAGCATAGGGCTGCACCAGCGCGATAACCAGCGCCTGATAAAGGCACTCAAGAGCCTGCGGGATACCGGCAACTCGGTACTTGTAGTAGAGCACGATAAAGATATAATGCTGGCCAGCGATCACTTGATAGATATAGGCCCGGCTGCCGGTATGCACGGCGGGCGCATAGTGAGCCAGGGCACACCCGCTGAGATGCTGAAAATGAATACCATAACGGCAGGCTACCTCAATAAGACCCTAAATATTGACGTACCAGCGGAACGAAAAGCCGGGAATGGCAAGGAGCTCAAGCTTACCGGCGCCACTGGCAATAACCTTAAAAATGTATCTATAAAACTGCCACTCGGCACTTTTATATGCGTTAGTGGCGTATCCGGCAGCGGAAAGAGCACACTCATTAATGAAACGCTCTACCCTATACTTGCGAAGCACTGCTACCCTAACTACAAGCAGGTGCCCATGCCCTATAAATCGATAACGGGGCTGGAGCATATAGATAAAGTAATAGAAATAGACCAGAGCCCTATCGGCCGCACACCCCGCAGCAATCCTGCAACCTATTGTGGCTTTTTCAATGATGTAAGGCAGCTTTTTGCACAAGTACCTGAGGCCAAGATAAGAGGATACAATGCAGGGCGATTCTCTTTTAATGTGAAGGGCGGCCGTTGCGAAGATTGCAAGGGCGGCGGCATGCGGGTAATAGAAATGAATTTTTTGCCTGACGTGTACGTGCATTGCGACAAATGCAATGGCAAGCGGTATAACCGGGAAACCCTTGAAATACGCTACAAGGGCAAATCAATCTCCGATGTGCTGAACATGACGGTGGATGAGGCAGTGGAGTTTTTTGTGAATGTGCACTTCCTGCACAGGCGGGTAAAAACCCTGCAGGATGTGGGCCTTGGCTATGTGACGCTTGGGCAAAGTGCTGTAACCCTGAGCGGAGGCGAGGCGCAGCGCGTGAAACTGGCAACAGAACTCAGCAAGCGGGATACCGGACAAACCATCTATATACTTGATGAGCCCACGACCGGCCTGCATTTTGAAGACATAAAGCACCTGCTTGCAGTACTCAACCGCCTTGTAGAGCGCGGCAATACTGTGCTCGTTATAGAACACAATATGGATGTAATAAAGGTAGCCGACTACGTTATAGATATGGGACCCGAAGGGGGCAGCGGTGGAGGTACCCTTGTAGGTGCCGGCACCCCGGAGGTAATAGCGAAATTAAAGGGAAGCTTTACAGGTATGTTTTTGAAGGAAGAGCTATAAAGTATGCTCCCCTATTGAAATCTCATGCTAAGCTTTTTTGATACTTAAATTTGTATTATAATGCTACTACTTTTAGATATAGATGGTGTGATGGTACCAGCTAAGGGATGGAAAAGGCCGGAATTGCTCAGCGATGGTTTTCGGGAATTTAGCGTCAAAGCAGTTAACGTGCTCCAGAATTTGATTTCTGAAGGTGCTTCTATTTTGCTTACAACGTCCCATAAATCTAACTTTAGCATTTCAGAATGGAAAGACATATTTAGGAAAAGAAACTTAAACGTTGCGGATCTAAAATGCCTTCCAGATAACATTAATAAGCTTTCCCGGAAAGATGAAATCATCAACTGGTTCAATGCCACCCCTATCACTGACGACTTTATAATTATTGATGACGACAAGTCATTAAACGACCTGCCTGTTTTTTTGAAAGAACATTTAGTTCAAACCAGCCCTTATATTGGCCTTACAGCGGAGCACCTGGAAATTGCGAGGTCAATCTTGGTAAATAATTGCAGTTTGTAGATATTCAAAGTCGTTGGGCTATTTGATAGCCCAAATCAGCGAGTCCAAAATTCACTTTTACCTTTCGATTCCCCAGTAATCGACAAATGGATTAAACCCAAAATCGAAGCACCGCCAACAAAAAAACGAACAAAAGAATAATACTATTCCTTTGTTCGTTCCCGATATGATAATGGTTGTTGTTAGGCAACAACCTGCAATGCTTCTCTGATTCTGCCTTCAATTTCGGCGGAAACTTCGGGGTTATCCGAAAGGAATTGTTTTACGGAATCGCGACCCTGACCGATTTTGCCATCTTTATAGCTATACCAGGAACCGCTTTTCTGCATAATACCGAGCTCAACACCCATATCTATGATCTCACCTATCTTACTGATGCCCTCACCAAATATGATATCAAACTCAACCTGACGGAAAGGTGGTGCAACTTTATTTTTTACAACTTTCACCCTTGTGCGGTTACCGCTTGCTACTTCGCCATCTTTAATCTGGCTTATGCGGCGGATATCCAGGCGAACAGATGCGTAGAACTTAAGCGCATTACCGCCAGTTGTGGTTTCAGGGTTACCAAACATAACACCGATTTTTTCACGGAGCTGATTGATAAAGATGCAGCAACAACCTGTGCGGGAGATCGTAGCGGTAAGCTTACGAAGCGCCTGGCTCATCAGTCTTGCCTGTAGACCCATCTTGCTTTCACCCATTTCGCCTTCAAGCTCTCCCTTGGGCACAAGTGCCGCAACGGAGTCAATAACAACTACATCAACTGCGCCTGAAGAAATAAGCCTGTCGGCAATCTCCAGCGCCTGCTCACCGTAGTCGGGCTGAGAGATAATAAGGCTATCCACGTCAACACCCAGTTTACGGGCGTAGCCTGAATCAAAAGCATGCTCCGCATCTATGATGGCACAGATACCACCTTTCTTTTGCGCTTCAGCTATGGTATGAATGGCAACCGTAGTTTTACCGGAAGACTCAGGGCCATATATTTCTATGATACGGCCGCGAGGAAGACCACCAACACCAAGAGCCACATCGAGCCCAAGAGAACCGGTACTAATCACCTCCATTGCTTCATGACCTTTTTCGCCAAGCATCATCACAGAACCTTTGCCATAGTCCTTTTCAATCTTATCCATCGCCAGCTTGAGCACTTTCAGTTTATCGTCTGCCATAATTATTACTTTTTATACCTTTAAATTATACCTCAAAAGTAGGTGAAAAAAACACAGGATAAACAAAAGGCGGCAAGAAGATATCCACAAAACCCACAGAGCTGCAATGCTTATCTGGCGTGGCTTTGAGCCTTTGAAGGGGTAGTTTTTTGTGGACATCTTTTTTTTTAAAAGCTTAATATTTAACATTAATATGTAGCCGTTCGGGCCTAAACCAGCTTAAAAATACCCGGCTATCGGTTTATGGGCGCTTATCGAGCCACTCTTTCTTTTCTATAGCGTAAGATATTACAAGACCTATACCGCCACCTATAGCTATCAGGGCAAAATAAATAGCCGGGTTATCGCTGTCAGTTGAGTTTATACCCCCGTTTGTGACTACGACCCTATGACCTAGCCAAACAGAATCGAGAATATAGGCCAGCAATAAGCCGGAGCCAGAGCCTATGAGCAGCAGGCCATACTTCAGGTTTACAAACGGACGTGGCCTGTAGTCGGAAGCGCGCTGCCGTGGATTAAGGCCCCGCTCGATAAGGGCCATGTTCTCTTTATTGCGGATGTACACGATTCCGAAAATGAGGGCAAAAAAAGTAACCGGGATAATCGTTGAGATTAAAAAAATGACACCTGGAGGCATGTTAGATAAATTTAGAAAGTTATAAAATTGAATGTTATAAAGCGGGTCGCGACCTGTTGAACTACATAAGACGACATAGTTTTACATCAGGTTACAGAATTGCGAAAATATTCATTGAAAGACCAGAAATTGTTACTGTCCCGTATTTTTTAAATAATTTAAAGCAATGGTGTAACCCCCATTATCAAAACAGCGTCTTATTGCACACATGCCCGATACTATTAGTGATACCACCCTTATACAACTAACGCTGCAAGGCCGCCAGGCATCGTATGCAGCGCTTGTAGACAGGTATCAGGCGTATGTGTTCACCATAGTACTGCGCCACGTTAACAACCGGGAACAGGCGGAAGAGCTGGCACAAGATGTATTTGTGAAAGCCTATAAAAGCCTTGCTGACTTTAAGGGCAGCAGCAAATTCAGCACGTGGCTCTACACCATAGCACATCATACCTGCCTTAGTGCGCTACGAAAGCGGGATGCGCAACATATATTACCCGGCGATGAAAAAATGCATGTATTGACCGCAGCGAACCCAACACTACAACCAGCAACTCAGCTGGAACAAAAAACGGAAAACCAACAACTTGAAAAAGCCATAGCCTCACTCCCGGAAACTGATGCAGCTATTATCACGCTATTTTACAATGCCGATCAATCTATAGATGAAATAGGACAAATAATGGGGATAACGCCTGCAAATGTAAAAGTGAGGCTCTTCAGAGCGAGAAGTAAGCTCAAAACAATACTTAGTAACGACAAGGTGCTGGTTTAATAAAGCAATATTTTTCCTGGAATATGATTACAATGATTTAACTTTAATGTGCGTTTATGATACAGTTGGAAGAAGAAAACAGGGAAATGGAGGTATGGGAATATATTGACGGCACACTCGGTGCCGCCGAAGCAACCCGTATTGCAAACCTGATAAAAACAGATGTGCTCTGGCAGGCTAAATTTGATGAACTGAGCCAAATTAATTTGGAATTAAAACAAAATACAGAGCTGGAGCAGCCCGCTCTGCGCTTTACAAAAAATGTGCTGGAGGCTGTGGAAGCCACCCATATCGCCCGACCAAGCAGCGTATATATAAACCCTGCGGTAACTAAGGGTATTGCAGCTTTTTTCGTGTTAACCATACTTAGCCTTGTTACCATTATTGCTATCGCCGGCCGTAATTCATTTAGCACAGGCTTGGCTACAAATATCTCCTACCATATACCTCAGCTGAATACGGAGTACCTAAGCATTATAATAAAGGGAGTCTTTGCGGTTAATATCGTGCTGGCGCTCTTATTCCTTGACTCATTTCTAAGAAAAAAAGCTATAAAAAAAATCGTGGTCCAATAAAGTGTGTTAAGGGAGCGGATCAGTTGCGTTAGCCATTGTCTTTTTCTTTATCCACCTTTCGTAAACGTACTTTGCAAGCCTGGTTCCGGGCTCATCAATATACTTGGTTACAAAATAGGAGATCAATAGTGTAAAGCCGATGGTAAGTATAAAAGATAGCAGTACTGCATATTTATAGGAGCAAAATTTAAAAATGAACAGGAATACATAACTCGTAAATACCCCGAAAATAATGGGGTGAATGAGGTACAATGCAAAGGAAACGGAGCCCAAAAAACGGAAAACAGGGCTGCGGAACAACCTTTGCAACAACGACGAAAACAAACAGGAAAATACCAGAAGAAAGGCGCCTGCAATATGGAAATAACCCCAATATTCCAGTATACTGAGCGGCAACACCTCAAATATAGTTCCCTTGTATTCCGCATTCGTAGGGTATGAACCCAGTATAAGACCTACCGGAAGTAGCACAATCACTATGGCAGCCTTCCATCCGCCGGGCAATTTGGTTTTCAACGGCAGCAAAAAATTCAATGCTATGCCAAGTCCAAATGTAAACATATAGAACTGCCTGATGCTCAGCCAAAACAACATAACCAATAGCAGCAGGATAAAACGAGGGCGTGTATTGTGGGTAAGCGCAAGAAAGGCAAAAACAAAAACAGAGCCATATAATTCTGTTGAAAGCGACCACATAACATTGTCAAACGAGCTGTTGCCTTGAAACATGGTATCATACAAAAGGCAATTGACCAGTGTCCTGAACCCATCCTGCAGGTGCCATTGACCGGCAAACCAATCTGAGCTGGTTATAGCGGCAACTTCTGTGTTACGATACAGGTGGGCAGCCATTAAAACATAGGACAAAACCAATGTAAATGCAACCGGCACATATAACCTGATGTAGCGCCGCTGCATACCTGAAACCAAAACTGAAACCTTGTTTTGAGTAAGGTATTTGCGACTGAGCACGAATCCACTAAGCACAAAAAAAACACAAACAAAAAAATTACCGTTGGATAGCACACTCAGAATGCTTCTACCATATTTTATCTCCCATCCGCTAAACTGTACAGTTGCCGGATTAAACGAATAATAGGATATGCAAAAAATTAGCAGGAAGTGATGAAAAAATACCAAAAAAGCAGCCAGCCCCCTTAGCCCATCCAGGTAGGCAATCTTATCTATTGGCTCCGTTTCTCGTATTTTTTGCATGAAATTTTAGTTCTCGGCCGTAGCTTGTTTATTTTGTACCCAACGATTATACACGTATTTCGATAGCCTCATGCCTGGCTCATCTACACATTTTGTCATGAACCAGGAAATGGCTACCGTGGCAGCCAATGTAATCAGCAGAACTACTGCTACAGCAGAATTATACGGCAGATACTTGTACACGAAAAGGAACGAGTAGCTGGAAACTGACCCAAAGACAATTGGGTGAATAAGATACAGCGAAAAAGAAATATACCCTAAGAACCGGAATACCCCGAGGCTCGCCCACCGTCGCAGTGTTTCAGAGATAACAAAACTTGCTACAAGGAAGAAAGCTCCGACGATATGAAAATAAGCAGTGTACTCCAGCAGGGTATGCCCAAGGTGCTCAAACAAAGTATCGTGGGTATCGGTGCTGCTGGGGTAAGAACCCAGAACAAGGGCTATCGGCACCAGCAACGCGGCAATTGATATTTTCGTAGCACGGTTCCACTTTAGCCTCAGCGAACTGATGTAGTTCAGGCTTATTCCCAGTCCAAACCCAAACATATAAATCTGGTTTGTCGCGTACCAATACCCAAGCATGAAGAGCAACAAAACAAAACGGGCTCTTGTATTGTGGGTGAGCGCGAGAAATGAATATACAAACATAGACCCGAAAAACTCGTAGGAAAGCGACCACATGGACGTATCGAGAGAGGCATCGCCTTGTAATAAAGTACCGGTGGTAAGGCAGGAGCATAGTGTTTTATATGCATCGGGCATCTTCCACTGACCGGGAAACCACCATGATTTTGTAATTTCACTCACCTCCACATTCCGGTAACCATGGTAGGTAAGGAGCAGATAGGAAACGATAAGCGTAAACGCCATTGGGAAATAAAGCCGTAGAAACCTGCGGATGGCCCCCGATGCGAGAATATTAATATTGTTGGTCTGAAAGTACTTCATGCTGAGCACAAAACCGCTCAATATGAAAAACACACAGACGAAGAAGTTCCCGTTTGTAAGCACACTAAATACACTACGGCCGTAGCCCACCTCCCATGCATTGCCTATGTGGCATGCAGCAGGGTCGAAACCATAATAAGATATATAGAATATTAAAGCAAAATGGTGAAAGAAAACAAACAAAGCTGAAACACCTCTGATGCCATCCAGATAAGCTATTTTTCCAGGGGTGTTTTCCATAGGGTACGGGCTAAGGCACTGCCAAGAAATAATTCAGTGCATTCAGGAGCTCAAATTATCTCCAGCAATCAGCTGTTTTTTTGCACGGTATCAACCTTAGGTTGTGCTTTCTCCCGGGCCTTTTCCACCGCATCACTTATTTTCATACCAAAATCGAGCAGGGTAATAATGCTGCTTTCTTCGGTATTGCTAAAATTGATTTCCAGATGGGTTTCCATGGCGTTGTCCGTTACACGACCGCCATTAAAGGTCATGTTGGTGAGGAGTTTTTTACTTTCTTCGTAAACGACCGCATCATCGGCTGTTACAGCGCTACCCAAATCAATGTTTTTAAACGCCTGCTGTATGTCTACATACATGTTAAACGGATAACTTGAGCCCTTTGCAGCTACGTTATCAGGTAGCTGCTGAATGGCGCTGCCGCCTTTCGAGATATTGGAAGCACTCGCATACTTATTAGAAACAACAAGATAATTTTCACTCGCAATAATAAATAACGAATCGCTCGCAGTAAGCGGTATGAAGTAACCCTCCCCTTTCGGGAACATTTCTCCGGTACCGTTTGCGATAGACATCAACTTACGGAAATTATCCTTGTTATTGATTTTCATCACATAGCTCATTGTTGCTTCTGTTTTCGGCATCTGGCCCCCGGCCCAGTCGGTTTGCCCTACGGCACTTTGTACCTTAAGGTCGTTCATTACGAGTGCCATATCGCCGGTGAAAGCGTCGAGGAAATTATCGGCATCCATACCCTGCGTCTGCAAGCCTGCATTTGCAAGGCCAAGCAAATCTGTTTTATCCAGCAATGTCTTGATGCCTTTGGTTGAAAGGTGCAGCGCAGCCATCATATCCATACCGCTTGCTGGCAGGTGGGCTATCATGTCCTTATCTACGCTTACCGTACCGAACTCCTTGTAAACGGAGTCCATGTCTTTTGAATAGTGCCACGTTAGGTCGCCGGTAATTTTGCCTTTTTTAAAGTCAAAACCGCAGGCCAGTCCTGTTTCTTTCCAGATAGCAGGAGAAAGAGACAAGCCCCCCATACGGGCTGCGTTACCATCGCCCATGTACTGGTTCATGATTTGCTCATAGTTGATCCATAAGCTCAAATCATGACTTGCACTTTCCAGCTTCTCAAAATTTACATTCTGTTTTACTGAGTTTTCTTCTGTAACGCTAAAGGCACTTCCTATTTCAGCTACCATATCCGGAGAAAGCTTAGCGAAAGCATCTTTGGAATTGGCTTGCTCTTCAAGCGGATTCATGATAATAAGCAGACTGGAATTCCAGCCTACATACATATTGCTGCCGAGGCAGGTGGCTTTTATTCCTTTGTCACTGGTTATTTCAGCTTGCGGAAAATTCTTTTTTACGAACGATTCCCACTCGCCGGCATCGTTAAGCGGCACGAGTCCGGCAACTTTAATGCCTCCCAGGTACCTTTTATCTGTTTTCAGGTACACATAAAAGGTATTGAGCGGGTCAATACCGGCCTTATCAATACCACTCATAATGTCATTGCCATTGTTTCGTGGCACTCTTTTCTCCATTTCCTTGAAGAGCTTACTACCTGTAATCATATTCCAGGCAATTGTTTTCCCAAGTGACTTCAGGTTAATGCCCGCCACCACAGCTGCATCTTTGGGGATGTAGCGGCGGTGGTCAGGGGCCTTGTTGCAGGCACCGATAAACAGAGCCAGAAAACAAAAAAGTGCTATGAAACGCTGGTGGCGATGCATGTTTACTATTTAATAATGAAATAAATTAGAATGGCAAGTCATCAACCGGCTCATTGTTATTCGCACTGCCAGCCTGATTGTAGCTGGTGTTTCCAAAATTATTGTTGGCATTGTTGTAAGCAGGTGCTGGCTGGTTATAAGCAGGTGCTGGCTGGCTGTTGCCAGCAGGTGTAGCTGTAGCACTTTCAACCCTCCAGGCATCCAGGTTACTGAAATAGTTCACTTTGCCATCTTTTTCGTATTTCGTTCCTTTGATGTTAAAGGAAACTTTCAGCATATCACCCGGGTTGTAGCGGTCTATGGCTTCGCATTTAGCCTGCACCAGCTGCATTTTTGCGTAGTTGGTGTAGATGTTACCATTTATTTCTTCAGCCAATTCAAGAACAAACTCGCGTTTTTTGAATTTATCACTGATTACCTGAGTGTCGTACTTCAGAAGTAGTTTTCCGGTTATTTCTAAACTCATTTCAAAATTATTTTATAATAAGACAATAAAGATGCAAAGATACAAATATAAGGGGTGTCCTTAATTAAAAAAAGTGCCTCACGGCACTTTTTTTAGTCAACAAGGGAGGCTGAAGGGTTTCGAACCCTCGACCCTCAGAACCACAATCTGATGCTCTAACCTACTGAGCTACAGCCTCCGTGTTATTTTAAGGAGTGCAAAGATAAGGTAATTTAAATTTCTACACCAAATTTAGGTGTGAATATCTTCCTTCTATTTTTTCCGGCTGGTATTCTGTTCTATAACATCGCTTACCGCCAGTACAAGTTCGTCCGGCAATTTCGGTTCGCCTTCGCTTATGTCGTAACGCCCCAATGGCGACCACGACATAAAAAAGCGGGGGAAACCGTTGATGTTTACTTCGAAATGCATTCCATCTTTTTTAAAGTGAGGAACGATTACCGCGAGCAGCGGTTTCTTATTGTAATGTATCTGTTTTGAAAAACTGTTGGCCACCGGGCAAATGTACATTTTAAGCTCATCATTATATTATTACTCGTTTATTGCACCCGGCAGTACCCGGCTATTGTAAAATGGTTAACATTTTATAAATGTATCTTTGTGGCTTCAATGCATTGTTACAGGATATTAACTGATTGTACCACCCTGATGAGATCTATTTTATTACTCTCCTGCCTCTTTTGTAGTTTCTTACTGCACGCCCAGGCCAATAAATTTACGCTTACCGGCACATTAACTATGGAAACCGGAGAGCAATTCCCTTATAAAATAACCGGGACCGACTCCGCAGGCACATTAAAAGGCTTTGCCTTTACCTATGAAGCACCCAATGAAACCAAGGTGGCCATACGGGGTAAAATTGACAAACAGCGTCAAAAAATCACCTTCCGGGAAACAGAAATAATTTTTTCTCACGATGTGCATACTACCGCATTTATGTGCTTGCTGCATGCATCGCTGGAGAACAAAAACAACATACTTAGCGGCCCGGCAAATGGCGAGGAGGCCGATAACACTGCCTGCACACCTGGCACCCTAAGCTTTGGCAAAGCCGAAGAAATAAACAATCTTTTCAGTAGTCACGACCAGTATGACATGGAAGTAACCATGGGCGGGCCAAAGAAAAAAGATACATTGATAATGCACAAAAAAGAAATGGCACCAGTTGCGGCAGCCCCTGAACAGGAAAAGCAGGAGAAAATTACTGCTGGCGTTGAGAAAACATTCAACTGGACATCAGACACCATAGTAGTAGACGTGTGGGATGGCGGAGAATATGATGGCGACCGGGTTACGATTTCGCTTGATGATGTACCGTACCTTACCCGCTATGTGATACAGAAAGCCAAAAAACGTCTTTATATACCGCTACCGGCCACCGGCACGCACACTCTTGCTATACGCGCTGACGATGAAGGCATGGAGCCGCCTAATACTGCAAACATGACCTTGATTGATGGCGAGCAACGGTACAACATTATAGCCTATAACAACAAAGGGCAGATATCGCTCGTAAGGATTAAAAAAGTACACAAGTAGCGAAACAAATACCCCCTGCATTTGCAGCTTTTGGCCACGTTTGCAAGGGGTAGTTTATGTTATAATGACAAAATAGCTTCGGTTATTGGCAGCGTTTACATGTTGCGTCGATATTGTCCTCCAACTTCAAACAGTGCTTTAGAAATCTGACCGAGCGAGCAGTATTTAACTGTCTCCATGAGCTCTGCAAAAACGTTTTTGTTGTGAACTGCTACTTGTTGCAGGGTATGTAGTTTTTCGGCGCCTATATCACCGCTGCGCTTCCAAAGGTTTTGTACAGAGCGAATCTGAAATTCTTTTTCATCTTCAGTAGATCTGATGACTTCCCGTGGCAAAACAGTTGGTGAGCCCTTAGAACTCAGGAAGGTATTTACGCCAATAATAGGAAACTCACCTGTGTGTTTCAGGGTTTCGTAATAAAGACTTTCTTCCTGTATTTTACCGCGTTGGTACATGGTTTCCATGGCACCAAGTACGCCGCCACGTTCAGTGATGCGGTCAAATTCCTTCATTACTGCTTCCTCTACAAGGTCGGTAAGCTCTTCAATAATGAATGCACCCTGCAACGGGTTTTCGTTTTTCGCGAGCCCGAGCTCTTTATTTATAATAAGCTGGATAGCCATGGCCCTGCGCACACTTTCTTCCGTAGGCGTGGTTATAGCCTCATCGTAAGCGTTAGTGTGCAGCGAGTTACAGTTATCGTATATTGCATACAACGCCTGTAGCGTGGTGCGGATATCATTAAAATCAATTTCCTGCGCGTGCAATGAGCGACCTGATGTCTGAATATGGTACTTCAGCATCTGAGAGCGCTCATTACCACCATATTTCAGCTTCATGGCCTTCGCCCAAATGCGGCGGGCCACCCTGCCTATAACACTGTACTCAGGGTCTATTCCATTACTAAAGAAGAAAGAAAGGTTGGGTGCAAAATCATCGATATGCATACCGCGGCTGAGGTAATACTCCACAAATGTGAACCCGTTGGAGATGGTAAATGCCAGCTGCGAAATCGGGTTTGCACCTGCCTCTGCAATGTGGTATCCGCTTATAGAAACCGAATAGAAGTTCCTCACTTTGTTTTCAATAAAGTACTGCTGCACATCGCCCATTACCCGCAGCGAAAATTCAGTTGAGAAGATACAGGTATTTTGCGCCTGATCTTCTTTCAATATATCTGCCTGCACAGTACCCCTTACTGATGCAAGTGTTTCTCTTTTGATTTTTGCATAAACATCGGCAGGCAAAACCATGTCACCGGTCACACCGAGCAACATAAGTCCCAATCCGTCGTTACCCTCAGGCAAGCCGGCATTTGCCGTTGAGGTCGCTACACCAGAGTGGTAATGTGGCCTTTCAATGCCTTTGTCCTTATATATGGCGTCAATTTTTTTGTTCACTTCCTCTTCAAGACCATTGGCTTTTATGTAGAGCTCACATTGCTGGTCTATTGCGGCGTTCATAAAGAATGCCGTAATAGTAGGCGCCGGGCCATTAATGGTCATCGATACCGATGTTTTCGGGTCAGCGAGGTTGAAACCGCTGTATAGTTTTTTGGCGTCGTCGAGGCTGGCAACACTCACACCGGAGTTTCCCACTTTACCATATATATCGGGCCTATGGTCAGGGTCCTGACCATAGAGGGTAACACTATCAAATGCAGTACTTAACCTTTTGGCAGGCAGGCCCTTAGATACGTAGTGAAAGCGCTTGTTGGTGCGCTCAGGACCACCCTCACCGGCAAACATTCTCGTTGGGTCTTCACCCTCTCTTTTGAACGGATATATACCCGCTGCGTATGGAAATTCACCCGGGAAATTCTCGCTCAATGCCCATTGCAGGATCTCACCCCATGCCTGATAACGTGGCACTGCCACCTTTGGTATTTGCAGGTGCGATAAGGACTCCGTATGTGTTTGTATTTTCAGTTCTTTATCTCTTACTTTAAAGATGTAGAACTCATCTGTGTATTGTTTTTTCTTTTCTTCCCAATGCTCGAGTAAGTGTTTGTTCTTAGGATCGAGTTCCATTTCGGTTTTGGTATAAACCTCCTGAAGTGTCTTAATAAGCCTGTCCTTGTCTTCAACTTTACCGGCCTGCAACATTTCTATCGTTGACTTAAGGCCGAATAGTTTCTGAGCAACTAAACTCTGGTCCTTTGCCCACTTGTCATACTTGCGGTTGTTCTCTGATATTTCACTGAGGTAGCGGGTGCGGCTTGGTGGAATGATGTAAATCTTCTCGCTCATCTCATCCGTTATTTTATAACTGGAATGGAGCGGAGCGCCTGTTTTATTGCTTATCATATCCACCAGCGACTTGTACATTGTATTCGTACCGGGGTCATTGAACTGGGAAGCGATGGTGCCGAAAACCGGCATATCATCGGGATTGGTGTCAAATAACTTGTGGTTGCGCTGGTATTGCTTTTTTACATCGCGCAGGGCATCAATTGCACCTCGCTTGTCAAACTTATTGATTACGACAACATCCGCGAAATCAAGCATGTCTATTTTCTCAAGCTGTGTTGCGGCACCATATTCAGGTGTCATCACATACATGCTCATATCGCAATAGTCAGTGATCTGCGTATCGCTTTGGCCAATACCTGAAGTCTCGAGGATAATGAGGTCGTAGTGAGCAGCTTTGAGGATGTGGACTGCGTCCTGTATGTGCAATGATACTGCAAGGTTGCTTTGCCTTGTGGCCATAGAGCGCATATACACCCTGTCATTCCTTATAGCGTTCATCCTTATGCGGTCGCCCAAAAGAGCGCCACCGGTTTTACGCTTACTTGGGTCTACGGAAATAATACCTATATGCTTGTCTTTAAAATCAATAAGAAAACGGCGAACAATTTCATCAACAAGAGAACTCTTGCCTGCGCCACCGGTGCCGGTTATTCCCAATACAGGAGTTTTAGATTTAGCAGCCTGCTCCGCTATTTTCACCAATGCCATGTGTGTCTCCGGCATAT
>CAILMA010000237.1 GCA_903835145.1 uncultured Bacteroidota bacterium | reverse complement strand
CCCTAATAGTGGCAGATGCAATGCTGGCCACCGGCGCATCGCTAATACTGGCGCTACAGACACTAACTGAATATGACCAACCGAAACAAATACACGTAGTAACTGTAATAGCCTGCACCGTAGGTATAGAAGCCATAGCCCGGAAATTTCCGGATGTGCATATATGGGCTGCGGCGATAGATGACGAACTGACTGCCAAAAGCTATATAGTACCGGGCCTTGGCGATGCCGGCGATCTGTGTTTCGGGCAGAAACGACAGGCCTGATATCTTTCTTTTTATAAAAAAATGCCCCGCAAACCAATGAGCTGCGGGGCATTCTTTTATAAGCAATTACTTTAAGGCACACTATTTTTTGTGCTCCCTTGAAGGAGCGGGATTACCATGCTGTGGTTGTGGCTGCGGCTGGGGGGTGCCTTGCGGGCGGCCCTGCTGTTGCCTGCTCGGCTCTTGCTGGCGCGATGGCGCTTCCTGCGTGCCCGGCCTTGCTCCCTGTCCACGTTGTGGCTCCTGATTGTAGGTCCGTTCGTTTTGTGGCACACTGCGCTGCTGATCCTGATTGCGAACAGGCTGGCTGTGTGGCTGTTCATCCTGTACACGCTCAAAATGCTGTGCACCAGGGCGGGCAGTCGGTGTAGACGGTTGAGTGGTGGACGGGTTGCTTCGCACGCCTGAGTTGCCCGCGTTGTTGTTGTAGTTGTTAGGTGATTTAAAGGCAGGATTCTGCTGTTGCATCACAGTTCTGAACGCCGGCTGTGTAGTATTTTGTGTTGGCGCAATTTCCTGTGGCTTGCCAATGGCTTGTGTTGCGCGGTACACATTGGCTGGGCGTGCGGTTTCGTATGATTGTCTATTTACAGCCGGGCGATAGATGCTCACATTGTTGCCACTTGTGCTGCCTGCTCCGGGTTCACGAGCCTCGGAAATTCTATACACCTGCACAGGCTGGCGTGTTTCACGCTCTATTTCTTGCTGGCGAGGGCCATAATAATAGGTAGTATGCCTTGCATTGTCTACATAAGTTTCGTTGATGTAGGTTGTCTGGCGCATGTAGGTATAAGAGTTACGGGAATCGTAATAAGAATATACATTAGGGTGGTAGAGGTATTGGGGTGTAACAAAAACCCAATAGTTATCAGGATAATAATAGGTACCGCCGGGGTTGTAACCGGGGCCCATTGGTGCCCAGCCATAGTAGCCACCACCAGAGCGCCAGCTTACCCATGCCGGAGCCCATTCGTGACCGGGAATCCATACCCAGCCATAGAAAGGATTGTAAGTCCAGCGGCCGTAGTGGTAGCATGCCCAGCCCCAGGGCGCATCAGAAACCCACATATTGCCATAATCTGTCATTACCCAATGGCCGCGCGTAGCATAAGGGCGGTAGCCGGGCTCCTCATTAGGCACCCATACATTGCCATATTCAGCATCAAAAACCCATTGTCCGTAGGGTGAAAGTTCGTCGTAAAACGATTGATAAGAAACGACAACGTCCTGCGCAGCTGCTTTATTGGTGCCTATAGTAGCCAGCAGCAATAGCGCAAAACCTGCGGTTGCAAAAAAACGATTAATGGTACTTTTCATAAATAAAATTAATGTTTGAAACAAAAGCAATCAAGGGATTAGAATGTCCCCGATTTTATTGCAAAATAAGGATAATATTGCCAATGTTGAAAAAACTGCGATCATTACATGAAAAAACAGAAGCAATATCTATGCCGAAAAACAAGCCGAACGGGAAATGCAAAAAGACCGGCATCGTGTCAAATTTTTAACTGTTATTGAATAGTTGCTATTCCCGTTTTACTTTTGCACGCGCAATGACACCTGAAAGAACAGCCAAAATTAACAGAGTATTGAACTACCGCCAGCCAGATTTGGCGGTTGTGATGGAGAATGTAAATGACCCGCACAACATATCGGCGGTCATGCGCACCTGCGATGCCGTTGGTGTGCAGAATATTTACATCTTGAACAATTCTATACTTGCGCATCGCAAATTTGGAAAGAAAAGCAGTGCCAGTGCCCTTGGTTGGCTCACGATACACCAATACGAAGATACGGAACAGTGTATGCAGGCTATTAAAGCGCGCTACGAAAAGGTTTATGCGACCCACTTGGGCGTGGAATCTCACTCACTCTATGATTTAAACCTCGCCCAAAGCGTTGCGCTGGTGTTTGGGAATGAACATGCTGGTGTAACCGAAGAGTGCCTTAAATACTGTGATGGCAATTTTATTATTCCTCAAGTGGGCATGATACAGTCGCTCAATATCTCGGTGGCCTGTGCAGTTACGCTTTATGAAGCCTTCCGGCAACGGCAGCTTGCAGGATTTTATGCTGGCGAGGCCCGCCTGCCTGAAAACGAATGGAAGGAACTGTCGCATAAATGGCGTTTGTTTGATGAACAATAAGCCCTTGCGGATTGTTATGCCAATGTGACTAAAACGTTAAAGATTTAGTGGAGGTAAACCAAATTGACGTTTCACACGTCTATATAATAAACCCACACTATCATGAAAGCGAAAATATTCATTTTACAGCTGCTCTTCAATTCGATACATCCTTGTGCTGCAACTGTGCACCACGCTGTTCCAAAACATAGTCATGTGCAATGCGCCTGCCATCTTTGCAGCCCTGCCAGCCTATAGCCCATTGTTGCTTTCAGGCAAAAAAAGGGTGTTTAGGTGCTCCGTTTCTAAATAAATCGTCTAAACGAATAAAAAGTGAGATAATTTTTTACTTTTGTTCTCTATGTATTTGTCATGTCCTGACATTGCAGCTGTTTACGATTGCTGTTTAGAAATATGGAACTATGGGTATCGACTTTTTATTGACCATGAAGCAAGAGATG
>CAILMA010000236.1 GCA_903835145.1 uncultured Bacteroidota bacterium | reverse complement strand
CATTGGAATTAGGGAACAGCGATTATTCACAATTACTTAATTCCGGGCTGAGTGATTAAAATTTAATTTCAATTCACCATAAAAAACAAAACACCATGACAACACAAGAAGTTGCAAACCGCTTAGTAGAACTCTGCCGCAAGGGCCAGATATTCGAAGCCCAAGAGGAATTGTATGACGACAATATAGTTTGCACCGAGCCTGCGCATTCACCGATGCCGTTGACTAAGGGTAAGCAAGCGGTATTCGAAAAAGGCAAAATGTTTGCCAGCATGATCGAGGAGCGTCACGGCGTTACGTATAGCGACCCGGTAGTTAATGGCCGCTTCTTTTGTGTGCCGACAACGATTGATGCCACAATGAAAGGTATGGGCAGGCAAGTGCTTGAAGAACTTTCTATGTATGAAGTAAAAGACGGTAAAATAATATCAGAAACCTTTTTCTATTGATCATTCACTTAATCTAAATTTTAAAACAACTAAAAAACAAACATCATGGACAAGAACGCAAATGCAATCAACTGGTTTGAAATCTCTGTAAGCGACATCGCCAGGGCAACAAAATTTTATGAGACCATTTTCGACACGAAACTGGAGCAAACGGAAATGATGGGCATGAAAATGGCCATGTTCCCATCTGAAAACATGAACGGCAAAGTGTCTGGTGCGCTGGTGCAGAGCCAGATGCACAAGCCAAGCGCAGATGGCGCCAAGATCTATTTCAATGGCAACCCCGACATGGGCGTTGCCATGGGAAAGGTGGAAGCAGCCGGAGGCAAAGTAACTATGCCAAAAACCAAGATCAGTGATGATATAGGCTACATGGGATTCTTCACTGACTCAGAAGGAAATGCAGTAGCACTGCATTCGGGGAACTAAGGAAAACACCCCTAACAAAAACAGAGCCCGTTTGCGTTTTTCATTACCAGGCGGGCTCTTTTTATCTCATTTTTCAAAAAAACAATATTTTATGTCATCATCTACAGCTGCGCTCAAAGCGCAATTCGATCTTCACACACGCCTGTTCACAAACGCCACGGCGGGTATATCAGACAACGAATCAGGCATCCGTAATTCGGAGCACGTCAACAACATGAAATGGATAGCAGGGCACCTGCTCAACACGAGATTGGGGAACATGAGCAGGATAGCGGGTTTGTCTCCGGACGAATCTTATAATGCGCAATTCGGCAGGGGCAACTCATTCGATCCAAATGCAACGTATCCGCCGCTGGAGGAAATAACATCTAAGTGGCAGGCAGCATCTGCCGCTATCGGCGAGGGCATCAGCAATATACCCGAAGAGGCGCTTTCATCAAAATCACCGGTGCAGGCGCCAATAGCCGACGATACTTTGCGCGGACTGGTGGCATTCCTTGTTTCACATGAGGCATACCACATAGGTCAATTGGGCATGCTGCGCAAAATGATCGGCAAGGAAGCAATGTCTTATGCCTGATCCAGGAGCAAAGTAAATTTTAAAATAAGGCACCCACGCAAACGGGTGCCTTATTTTCTTAGGCATATTGAGCATGGTACGATTTTGCTGAGATGAAAACAAAACCATACGAAAATGCAAAAACTGGAATCGAAAAGAGTGGCCGTGCTTGCCGCTAAT
>CAILMA010000235.1 GCA_903835145.1 uncultured Bacteroidota bacterium | reverse complement strand
GCGAATTATTTTTAAGCTTTTTAAGTTCCTCGGATGTCTCTTTGACAGATATAATAACAGCTTTTGCCATGATAGTTATATAGCAAATATTGTGCCAAAAATAGTTGTCTAAATGGTATTATTTCTGTTTGAAAACTATCACCGCTTACCGCATTTTCAATAGACCGGGTACGTTTATCAATTTCAAAATCAAGGTAGTTTATGTCCTCTATTTTCACTTATCAAATTTACAAAAAAAACGCAATCGGTTGAATAAAACACTTGATTTTCACCGTTAAATTGACTTTGAAATCCGCTTTTAAATTATTGTTCTTGCTCCATCGTTACTTCTTTATCACCAGCATTTTCTGCGCCTACGACACTACACCATTTGCTACAATGTTGTAATAGTACACCCCTGATGCCAGCTGGGTGTTATCAACCATTATAAACCCGAAACGGTTTTCAGTTTACCCTGCCTCCTTCTCACTCATAAGATATGCCTTTATAAAGTCGTCTATCTCTCCATCCATTACCGGGCCCACATTGCCTACTTCGTAGTCGGTACGGTGGTCTTTAATCATTTTATAAGGGTGGAAAACGTAGGAGCGTATCTGGGAGCCCCATTCTATTTTCTTTTTCGATGAGTTCGTTGCATTGAGTACTTCCTGTCGTTTTCTGAGTTCTTCTTCATAAAGGCGGCTCTTCAGCATAGTCATTGCTTTTTCGCGGTTCTCACCCTGGGTGCGTGCTATCTGGCACTCAACTATTATGCCGGAAGGTATGTGCTTCAGGCGCACCGCTGTTTCTACCTTGTTTACGTTCTGCCCGCCTGAGCCACCAGATCTGAAGAACGCCCACTCCACATCAGAAGGGCTCACCTGAATATCAATCGTATCATCAATAAGCGGATAAACGAACACCGAGGCAAACGACGTATGGCGGCGCGCGTTGCTGTCAAACGGAGAGATACGAACCAGCCGGTGCACCCCGCTTTCTGCTTTCAGTAGGCCGTAGGCAAACTCACCATCAAACTCCAGCGTAGCCTGTTTTATACCTGCGCCATCGCCATATTGCACATCCACCTCACTAATTTTCCAACCCTGCTTTTCGCCATACATGCGGTACATGCGCAGCAGCATTTCGGCCCAGTCCTGGCTTTCAGTTCCACCGGCGCCGCTGTTTATTACCAGCATGGCCGGCATTGCATCTTCGGGCTTATCCAGCGTACTTTTAAATTCAAGTACGTCAATTTCTTTGATCGCTTTCTGGTAGGCCTCGTCTACTTCTTCCGCAGTGGCTTCATTCTCTTTCCAAAAGTCAAAAAGCACTGCTGCGTCTTCCACCAGCGCATTCACTTTATTATACATTTCTGCCCAGTAGCTGTCTATTTTTATTTCCTTTAGTATTCCCGTAGCGCGGGCATTATCGTCCCAAAAGCCGGGAGAAAGCGTCATTTGTCTGTCGTTTTCCAGCTTTGCAAGTTTATCGTCTATGCTCAAAAAGCGATGCAGGTGACTTACCCGCTCCCGCATATCTTTAAGTTGTTCCTGTGTCATTGTTTAAATCGCACATCGGCGCGGCTGCAAAGATAGGATTTGAAAAGCTTAACAAGGGAGTCGGTGGGTTTATCGGTTTCCACAACGACAAATAACTGAATGGACCGTCGCAGGTAAAATGACACATCTCGTACTCGTTTGTAACGAGTATGCACCGGCATGGCGTTTGCAACGCCCGTCAAGAACAGAAATTAAAAGGATTGCACAAGTAAAATAACGCAGAACGAATTTCCTGCACACCTATGCCCAAACCCTTCTTATAAAACTAATCACATTATTGTAACTCACATTTTCTGCGAATCCGGCAGAGGTACGCTGCACCAACTCCTGCATAAGGGCAGGGTAGCACCCGGCATTCTCGTGCTCCTTGTGGTAAAAAGGCCTTCGGCTTTGGTCGGGATGGTGGCCGGTGTAGAAGTAGTCGGCACCAAGGCAAAGCGCTTGCGCCCCGCCAAGTTGTTGCCCATGAGCCAGGTGCTCATACAATGCATTGGGGTTGTCATTATGCAGAAACGCACGCAGAAAATTCATACCTATGAGCCCGCCGCGCTTTACCAGTTCTGTAGCTATATCATCGGGCAGGTTGCGCAGGTGGTTCCACACAGCACGGAAGTTGGAGTGGCTTGCAATGACCGGAATATCGAGGTTGTAACGGTCTATGTGGTTCAGCAAATCGTAGGCCAGGGCATCGCTTGTATGGGCAAAATCGAGCGTTATCTTTCGTCCGTTCAGGTAGTTCAGCAGCGTTTTCCCATCTTCCTTCAGGCCCGCCGTAGTCATATTACCGCCGCCAAATCTGTTTTCGCCATGGTGGGTCAGTCCTATATATAATATACGGCCTGTAGTATTTATTATTTGTTCCAGCCGGTCAAAGCCTTCGGCGATAGGTTCATCTTCCCCGCAAAAGCCTGAAGCATTTTCTATAGCTGCGACTATTCCTGTTTGTTGCGATAGCGCAAGGTCTTCGAGGTCAGCAATTGTTTGCACCGGCCTCACCAGTTCCGGGTACTGAGCAGGGAGGCGGTTGATGATATGTGCCTGCCTGAGGCCTGAAAGTGTGCTGCCCGCGCCTGTTGCCGTATATATAGCCAGCACCTGTAGTTTTACATTGCCAGCGTTCAGCCAAGGTAGTGCACAGCCTATGTCGTCGGTATTGCGTGCGCTTGCGGTAGCGTTGCCATCCAGGTAGCCAGTCAGGTCGCAATGGAGGTCAGCAACAGGAAAAGTCATAGATATCCCGATTTAGTGTGTCAGGTGCAGTAAAGATAGTTTTTAGATGGTTTATTTAACCTTTCTCAGTCAAAGTGCCCTATTGTATCTTACCCAACAGTGAATCATGTAAATTCTATTGTGGATCATGTAATGCTTTATGCAAGAGGGTGGCGCACCTTTGTGATGTGATGATTTAATCACTCCGTACCGCCGGCAGCGGGTGTTAAAATTGTTCCCCATGAAAAGAAATCAAAAGTTGCTACTCGCTATTGCTATCGCAATGTGTGGAAGTGCCTATTCTGCTTCTGCGCAGATTTACGTGCACGTGCGGCCTGTGCCTCGTGTAGTTGTTCGCACCGATGCCCCAGGCAGGGAGCACGTATGGGTGCACGAAGACTGGCGTGAAAGAAACGGCAAGTACGAAGACAGGGGCGGCTATTGGGCACCACCGCCAGCACCCGGTTACCGCTACCACGAGGGTCATTGGGACCACTCAAGGCAAGGCCACAGATGGCACGAAGGTGGCTGGAATAAATAAGAGCTGATATATACAAATACGAGCGTATGCCTTAAAAAAGTGTGCGCTTTTTTTATTTGCACTATTCTGCAAAATAATCGCCCAACAAAAGTAAAGAGGCATGGAAAACAACAGCTATCCTCCTGCCATCGGTAGAAAGAACAACTATACACATCAGCTAAATGCTATTTTACTATGTTCACTGGCATGGTTTGCGTGGTGTAGGGTGTCGTTACCGGGTTGCCATCAACCTGGCAAGAAACAATTTTGTTGATGCAGGTTACAAGATCGCCACCACCAAACAGGCCGCTGGAATAGGACTGCGTCTTATTCCCGTTTTGCAGGATGCTCGTTATTGCATAGGTCTTGCCAGCAGCAGGTAAAATTATCTTATAGTCGTAGCCCGGTATCAGGAATGCGGGGTGGATGCCATCAACAACACTCTGAGCATAAATGGCTAAATTGCTTGTGTCTTTATCACTGCTGGTGAGCGTAACAATAGCAGTACTATCTACAGCAATATCGAAAGCATTATTTTGCTTATACCTCACTACCCGTGCCGAATCAAAGTCAGTTCTGGTAAACCCAACCGGGTAAATGGAGATAACCCCATCGCTGCAGGTGATGTTCTTGGAACAGGAAGAAAGCAGTATACTAAGGAAAGCAGGTGCCAAAGCAATGGATAACAATGATTTATTCATAGCGAAAGAGTTTGGGATATTGCTGCAAAATACGTGCCAGAAAATGCTAACATGTTTGTGGTGGCGAAAACTTTTTTGACGATTCTGGTAAAATATTAAAAATTCGCAACTGTATGATAGCTCGTTTGTGTAGTCACAGCTTTCCATCCAAAACGAACTGAAGCTGTTATTTCAACATTTACATTCGATTCAGATTCCTATATTCGTTTATCGATTTTAAAAAACTCTAAGTTGTAAAAAAATGAAAAGCTCGGTATAACTAACCCCAACTAAAAACAAAAAACATGAACACTCAGGAACTGGAACAACAGGGATTTAAGCCTGCACCGGCAGACTATTTCAGCGGAAAGGCTTTTTTAAAGTCGCTGGTAGTGGCCGATACCGTGACAAACTGCAACATAACCGATGTCTATTTTGAAGCTGGCTGTCGCAATAACTGGCACACCCACCCATCAAATCAAATATTGATTGTAAAAGAAGGGACCTGCTACTATCAGGAGGAAGGGCAACCCATTAAGCGCATACCTGTTGGCGGCGTTATCAATATCCTGCCGGGTATCAGACACTGGCATGGTGCCTCACCCGAAAGCCCTATGGTGCATATTGCCATAAACATAAACACAGAAAAAGGCGTGGTCAACTGGTTAGAGCCTGTTACAGACGACCAATATCGGGGATAGTTTGTGATTCAATTTTTCTTTGATTGGCAGAATTATTCACACACCATCCACCCTAATTTCCTAAACACCATCGGCGATAGAGCCTACATACTCAATGTTTACACCCTTCCTGAATATCGCCGCAGAGGCATTTCAAAGCAGTTGTTCGGGAAACTTATGGAGGAGGCAAAAGACAGGAATATAGCATAGGTATCCCTGCACGCAACCAACGATGGCCGTACTATGTACTCATTGTTTGGCTTTCAGCCTACAGACAATGAAATGGTATGGGGTCAGCATGTATAGCGCGGGTAGTATACTTTAACGTAGATTGTGAAAAAAATAAAGAATCGATAATGGCTGAAAAGAAAGCAAAACTGGCGGACAACAAGACCAAACCGACCCAAGATAATGTAGAAGATTTCCTCAACTCCATTACCCCGGAGCAAAAGCGCAAGGACAGCTTTGTGCTGCTGGAAATGATGAAGCAGGCCAGCAGCGAAGAGCCGGTACTCTGGAGCAATTCCTTTGTAGGCTTTGGTATGAAAAGACATAAAAGCCCCACCTCAGGCCGCGAAGCCGACTGGATGCGGATAGGTTTTGCACCCCGCAAAACGAACCTCTCCCTATACTTCGGCACCTACGCCGATGCCCACACCGAGGCACTCGAAAAACTCGGAAAATACAAAGCCGGCCTCGGCTGCGTTTACATCAATAAACTCGCCGACATCAATCTGGATGTGCTTAAAGGGATGATAGAGGCGGGGTTGAAGGGTGGGTGATTTTAGAGTTTAATCGTCATCGTTCATCTCGCTATCCCAACTCCTATGATGAATAGCCTTGGCAAGGTGCTCAGGCCTCATATCCCACATTCCGGCAAAAAGGAATTTATTGGAGCCTTTTAGCATACCGTCGTAGGCGCAGGTTGAAGATTAAGGCTGTTACGGAGACGTTATGAGCTGAATCTATCGAACAGATTTTAACCGACGCAAAATGAAGCAGTGCAATTCGAAATTGATATAGTAAAGCGTTATAGAGATTTAATACTTCACAATTTTCCTCTATTATAAAAAACTTTACCTACACGTTCTATATGGTCTATGACGCAAGGGTCTTTAATTTTTTTAAAATTTTGAATGTCGAAGCGATAAAGTAATCCCAGTTTTTCCAATTCAGTATGCAGCTCGAGCAATTCATCAAATGTAAAAGCATCGGCTACCACCGCCAGGTCAATGTCGGAACCGGGTTTATAATTACCCTTTGCCCGGGAGCCGAACAATATGACTTCATATATATTTGAATGCGCCCAAAATACTTTTTTTATTATAGCAATATCTTCGATAGAAAGTCCGTGTTCCATTTTAAAAAATTATTGGCTGCTTACCATGCTCTACGTCAAGCCGGCGTTCCAGGTTTTTCAGCAATGTACAGTAGTCAGCAGATATTTTCAAAGCAATATCATTGGCAGTATCACTATTATAGGTGTGAGATGTTAGCTCGCGTGATTTTTTCATACTACGCCACTGTTTCTCATTTTCAATATAACCGTCTTTAAATGCCTGTTCTAAAACCGGGTTAGGTCCTGTAATATCAAGGTATCCTTTGTACTCCAGCAAGTCTTGTAAAGTTTTCCAGGCAAGTTCAAATGTATATTCAAAACGTTGTATCATTCCTTCCTTTTCTAATTCTGACAAACTATGCGGATCTTTATTAGCAACTTCAGCAAGCTTTAATAAAGCTTTTTTAAAATTACTAAACCTCTGTACCCATCTAATATCCGTGTTATCCATTATGCTAATTTACAGGTATAAAATAATTTATCAAATAAAATTCCTGCAAAATTTTTCGCGGATTCGCGCCGGTTAGATTCACTCATCACTTCCCGCTCTTATCACTTCCCGCTCTCAACCTCCCCAACCCTCTCTGTCCAGGCTCCTGTACTGTATAGCCTCTGCCAGATGCTCCGGCCTTATATCGTCGCTTCCGGCAAGGTCGGCAATGGTGCGGGATACCTTCAGAATACGGTCGTAGGCACGGGCCGACAAATTCAATCTGTCCATCGCTGTCTTTAATAAATTTTGGCCTACGGCGTTGATGACGCAAACTTCCTTCAATAGCTTGCTGCCTATCTGTGCATTGCAGTATACGCCGGGTTTATCGGTATAGCGGGCGGCCTGTATCTCCCGTGCTTTTATCACGCGCTCCCGCACCACGGAGCTGGGCTCCGATGTTTTTTGGGAGGAGAGCTCACTAAAGGCAACAGGCGTCACTTCCATATGCAGGTCTATTCGGTCAAGCAACGGACCACTTATTTTATTGAGGTAGCGCTGCACCATTACAGCACTACAGGTACATTCTTTTTCGGGGTGGTTAAAGTAGCCACAGGGGCAGGGGTTCATGGAGGCTATAAGCATGAAGCTGGCCGGGAACTCAATACTGAGCCGTGCGCGGGAGATGCACACCTTTCGCTCCTCCATCGGTTGGCGCATCACTTCAAGTACCGTGCGCTTAAACTCCGGCAACTCATCGAGGAACAAAACACCGTTGTGGGCAAGGCTTATTTCGCCGGGCTGGGGCATGCCACCGCCGCCTACCAGGGCTGCGTCGCTTATAGTATGGTGCGGGCTGCGGAACGGGCGCTGAGCCACAAGCGCAGCATTGCCGGGCAGCTTGCCGGCTACCGAGTGTATTTTGGTGGTTTCCAGTGCTTCATGCAGGCTCAGGGGTGGCAATATGGTGGGCAGGCGCTTCGCCAGCATGGTTTTACCGGCACCGGGCGGACCAATAAGTATGGCATTGTGGCCCCCAGCTGCGGCTATCTCCAGCGCGCGCTTCACATTTTCCTGACCTTTTACATCATTAAAGTCTATTTCAAAATGCGCCTGAGCATCAAAAAACTCGTCGCGGGTGTTTACTTTCAATGGCTGTAGTGTGCTGTTTCCGTTGAAAAAGCCTACTACCTCACTTATATTCTCTACGCCATATACGTCCAGATTGTTTACCAGGGCCGCCTCGCGGGCATTTTCCTTGGGCACAATCAGGCCTTTAAATTTTTCCGCGCGGGTTTGTATAGCTATGGGCAGGGCACCCTTTATGCCTTTTATACTGCCATCCAGCGAAAGCTCGCCCATTATTACATATTGGTGCAGCTCTTCATGCGGTATTTGCCCACCGGCAGCCAGCATGCCCAGCGCTATGGGCAGGTCGTAGGCTGCACCGGCCTTTTTTATATCGGCAGGCGCCATATTAATAACTATGCGGCCACGGGGGCGCTCAAAGTTATTATTGAGTATAGCTGAGATAACTCTATCGGTACTTTCTTTCACAGCACTATCAGGCAGCCCTACAATAAATACCCCTATCTGCCCGCCGGGCGTGTCAACCTCAATAGTTATAGTTATTGCATCGACCCCATACACCGCACTGCCAAAAACTTTTACTAACATGTTTTTTTGAATCTATGATGATGGTATAAAAGTAGGGAATAAGCAACAATCGGGGCGGTCCGTTTTTAAAAAATCCGCTAAGGCGATGCTTATATCTTTTCGTTGTTTTCGATAGGTACATTAAACAATCGTCCTGCAATCAGGTCTATAGAGTCCCTGCGAAACGAGGGTACAATCGCATTAAGAAAAAGAAATTTCATTATTTTCCTAACGAATTTCCTTCACTCTTCGTCATATATACTACAGACCCTAAAAAAACTCTTGTATGAAAAGAACATTTCGAATCTTACTGGTATTTTACGGTGTTGTAATTTTATTAATAGCTTCTTGTCGCAAAAGCACCAGTGTGGTTAGCAATATCAGCACAGTAAGTACAACAACAGTAGATTACACACAATTAAATAGCTTATTTAATGGCCTTCAGCCTTATGCTCAGAATATTAAGGTGAACGCCGGCACTTACCAGACAGTAAGGGCTGCAGGTGGAACAGTGCTTAGATTTTACCCTCATTCGTTTCGCGATAAGATAGGCAACTTCATAACAAACGGTGTTGTAAACATACAGATTACTGAAATGTACAATCCCGGTGCCATGCTCGCCAACCGCTCATCTGAAACAAGTAATGGCAAATTGCTGAATTGTGGCGGACAGGTAAACATTAAGGCTACAATTAATGGAATGGATGTTTTTGCCAACAAATATGGTATTGAATTCCTCGCTTCAAAACCGTCAACCGAGCCCTTTAACTTGTTTTATGGCGTGAAAGGTGCTGATTCTGTAGTAAACTGGGGATTAAGCAGCGCTCCAACCGGCACTTCGGCCTACGGCACAACTATTGATAGCTTCCTCATTGTTTCTGTAGATACAAACGGCCACACCTTAGATACCATGGTGGTGCGTACCAACTACAACAAGTTTGATTCCTGCACAAGTTTCGACTGGATAAGCTGCTCAAGTTTCTTTGCTTCAGGCGGTGCGGTTACAGACATCTATGCTACCCCTACCGATACCCTGTTTAACAACAGCAATACAACAGTGTTTCTCATTTTCCCTGATATAAACTCAATAGCACCTGTAAACCACTACAATGCTTCAAGCCGCACCTTCTCGCTCAACAGCGGTTACGAAGTACCGGTAGGCGTGAAAGTGCACCTGGTTGCGATAGCAAATGTTTCAGGTACCTACTATTACTTCCAGCAAAAGAATGTAAATATCACTAATGGAATACAATTTTCACCTATGCTTACCCGCTCAACCCTGAACCAGATCATTGCTTCTATAATGACCCTCTAATATTTCACTAATCAACCTATCAAAAATCTATATACCCTTTCAACTCACTTTCCGTTTCAACATGTTATAAACCCCACTAAAACCTATTCCTATGAACCATGTCAAAACAATGCATCCGACTTAATTGTTGGTCAGCAACTAAACCCGAGTTACCCTATCAAAACCCTGCTATCTTTTTGAACAGATAAAATTTTCTTCACCAGCCCCTATCTATCTTATTGCAGGCGCAAGCCGAATATGAAAAACTAAACTTCAACTAAACCCTATTTTTTTAAACCTTATCAATTTTTAAGCCTGTTTTTAGGTCAGCCCCTGTAAACCCCCTATCTATCAAACCCTGACGAATGACCTTAATGACCTTAACTCTAACGGAATAAATATCTATCGCTTGGCGCCACGCCCCTAACAAACCTACCACTACTTATTGAAACCAAACCATTTTCAGTCTATTGCCTTGTCTCAAATTTATTTACCAATCCCTGTCTTTACTGTAAACCTTTACCTATAAACCTCCGATCAAT
The DNA here is from genome assembly GCA_903835145.1 of uncultured Bacteroidota bacterium. Classification (GTDB taxonomy): domain Bacteria; phylum Bacteroidota; class Bacteroidia; order Chitinophagales; family Chitinophagaceae; genus Flavipsychrobacter. The sequence continues at coordinate 759 of CAILMA010000235.1, read as the reverse complement.
AAATTTTATCCTGTAAACCCCCTTCCTGTTAGCAATGAAAAATTAGCGGTTGTCATGCATAACCGCTTTTTTCATGCCGCTAAGTTGCTGCAGCCAGCTTTGGTAGGCAGGTGCCCATCCTGCCCACTCGGGAGCGGTGCCAAGAGAAAAGTTATGAAATACCGTAGTCATGGTACTGCCGGTTTTCAATAAAATATCATTCATATCATTCAGTTGCTCAAATGCCTCGTGAGCAGATAGCCCCAACTCGTAATGGGCTGTTGTATCCATAAAGCAAAAAGGGTGTAGCAGTAGTGCTGTTGTGCATTCGTTGGTGAGGTCGTACCATAAAAAAGAACTGCCTGTCCCCGCCCTGAACCCGAGCTGGCTTCCATACCCCATAGTAAAGTCATCGGTTATATTATTCTGAAGCAGAAGCCGATAAGTAGCTGGCAGCGAAACTTTTATATAGTGCTGGCGGGAAAATGTTACCTCCCTGCCGGTGGCCTCCTGCAAAATCGATTTTTCTCTGCTTATGATATTGGGTGCGGTAGCGTAATAGGAAGGGTGTATGCCGGTTGCTCCGTCTTTCGCAAGTTGCTTCATTACCCGAATCATGGCAGGATGGTAGGGGCTTATATTTTTATCGAATGCTGAAGTTTTTTGGGCACAAAGTATAAAGTATCCGGCAATGCGATGATTGATCAAGCCACCACGGCGTCGAATCTACTGACGGGTGCGGGTGTGCCCGCCAATCAAGCTATAAGTGACGTTAACGGT
>CAILMA010000234.1 GCA_903835145.1 uncultured Bacteroidota bacterium | reverse complement strand
GTCGGTCGGCATGCTATATGTAAAGAGCAAATGGTCTGCCTTCGATAGGGCAGGGGAATGGGTAGCAACGGGTGATACTGGATACAAGAACAAAGAAGGATATTACTTTTTAACGGGTCGCGCTGACGATATGATCGTTTCCGGCGGAGAAAATGTCTACCCCTCTGAGTTGGAACAAGTACTCAGAAGCTACGCGGGTGTAATAGACGCGGCCGTGATTGGCGTACCTGATGATGAATTCGGACAGCGGCTGCGCGCATTTATCGTCACAGAAAAAACGATCCGCACTACAGAAATATTCAGGTGGTTGTCCGAGAAAATTCCACGTTACCAAACACCCAAGTACATTGATATTATTGCCGAAATGCCACTTACCGCCATTGGCAAACCGGACAAAAAAAAGTTGCAGGAAATCTCCAGCAACTAAATATTATTTTTAGCATATTTTATTTGGGCTAAGTGAGCAGGGCTTTTAGTTGATCCGCTCGTTCCAGTTGTACGTGTCGTAGTCATTAGCCCAGTTGGACTCATGCCACCTTCTTGAAAACGGCATCAGAATCAGCGAAACCATCAGGTGATTGTTAGCTGTAATTCTGAACGGACCATCAGTAAACGGACGAAGACCAGTATTGCCGATGGTATTGGTTGAGTTAACAAGTTCTGCGTTACCCATTGTGTACATTACCCTGATTTTCGCACAAAAACCGGCAGCAATAGAGAAATCTGCATTAGCATAAGGGAACAGGCCAACGCTCTGCTGAGGTGCAAAAGCTTTGTTTGCAGTATCTATTGAAGAGAAGTTTACGTGTGGCATTATACCTGCACCGAAGTCTAAACCAAAAGTGAGGCGTTTGGTCATGAATGCATCGCAACCTACCTTCCAGTCAATACCTATTGGCATGGCTATCTGCATTGTTGTAGAGTTCATCACATTTGGTAGTTCTTTAAAAGTTCCATCGGAGTTGTAGGCGCGGTTGAGGTCGTCCCACTTGTAGTAATTAAACAAAGCATGGATGGACATAGCCCAGCAGCTGATGTGGCCGGTTGCAGCAAACGGAACTGTAAGACCCACTGTACCACCATATCCGTTGGTGGAAGTGATGTTCCTTTTCAGCGTTTTATCGCCAATGTAGAGGTTATTGTAACCATAAGTTGGAATAACACCATCAAAAGTTCCATTGGTTACCATGTAGGTACCACCTATTTCCCAGCGTCTCAAATCGCGGAAATAGCTGAAAAATGGCTTAATCTCAAATTTGTATTGCGCAAGACTGAAAAGCGGTGTGGTGAGGAAAATAACAGCAAGACATATTTTCAGACTTTTGAATAACTTCATAATAATTACCTTTAGGGTTGTAAAAATATAAAAAGCAACTAAAAAAACCATTATTTTATTAATAAAGACGGGTTTTAGGCACTGAGAACATGATAAATACGCAATTATACCTCTCAAAAACAGAAAAAAAGGGCCGGGGAGTATATACCGACGCTTTTTTACCCCAAGATACTACCCTTGAAATTGCTCCTGTTATCGTTATGTCAGCAGCCGACAGGCTGTTGCTGGATAAGACCTTACTTCACGATTACATTTTTGAATGGCAGCCCGATGGCGCAGCCATGTGCTGCATGGCGCTGGGCTGGGTACCTATGTATAACCATTCCTACCAGTCGAATTGCGAGTACTTTATGAACTATGAAGAGGAGACCATAAGCATTAAGACAGTGCGCGAAATAGAGCCGGGTGAGGAGCTAACAATAAATTACAATGGCGACTGGGACAATGATCAGAAAGTTTGGTTTGATGTAGAGGGGTAGTTTTGCGAAAGCAGAGCGCAAACGATAAAATAGATGCCAAAAAACAACAGCTGTGAAATCGACGCCGATAAAAAGTGAAGAACAATACGAAGAGTCCCTGAGCAGGATTTACAAATTGATGCAACAACCCTTGACCGAAGGTTCTGCGGAATTTGACAAATTGGAACAATTGTCCGGCTCGGTAAAGGAATAGGAGAACGAATATTAGCCCGTTACCAAAACCGAAAATTATTAAGGCAATGGAAAGCCGGTCAGCGCAATGGGCAGAATCCCATTCCCGCTGACATTCTGATTCAGCCCTATTGATCATTCAATGCGGTAAACCGGGTACTTCATGGCACCGTCTTCAAGATACGGGGAGTGGCGGTAAACAAAGTCCAGCTGGGCGCCGGCATTTTTGGCAAAGGCAGTATCAGATTTTTGTTTTTGCTCCAGCAGAGCCCTGAGTCCGGCATCTTTTTTCAGCATATCGGCGGCAATATCTTCAAATACATAGTCGCCATAACCTTCTTTTTGTTGCAGTATGCCATCGAAGAAATTCCACGCGAAAAAAGCATCAGGAGCCGTTGGCTCCAGCGTTTCAACAAGGTATCTTTTGGCCGGTTGGTTGAGGTTAATAACGTAGTCGCCGCGGTGGAAGGTGATGTTGCTTTTTTCAGCCGTCACCTGCACACCCCAGTGCAGGTAGTGCTTTTCATACGGGTGTGCCCCTGATTCGTATTTATCTATCATGTAGCGGGTCACGTTAATTGTTGTGTCCATCCTTAGTTGTTGCATGGCTACGCCGCTTCTTTTAAGCCGGCCTATTACGCTCTTCCAGGTACAGGGTATAACGTATGCTGCGGGGGCAGTTGCGGTCTTTGTGGGCACAAAGTGATCGTAAAAACGCACTTCTTTTGTAAAGGGCTTATTGTGGTCGTAATACAAACGGGGCAGTCCTGAAACTTCGCTGGTTTTGTGCCCAGATTCGTACCCTTTAAAGGTTACGAAATCATACCTTCCGGTATCTGGTTTCCAGTCCAGTACAAACTCTTTCTGGCTCATTAATGCTATCCTGTCTTCGCTGCGCACCTCCTTAATTTTCGCAGCATTTTTTGCAGCTTCTTTTATGAGGCAGGTCATTAACTTGTAGGTGGCATCAACCCGGTCTTTATAGGGTTTCAGCATATGGGTTTCTGGCACATAGGCTATGGTCTGGAACAGGGCTGCGTAGCCGCTTGAGTAGCGGGGCGACTCATAAAACTCCCTCCAGCCATGCTCAGGTGTATTGTCAAAGTCATTCACATAGGGTACCAGGTCATATCCTTCAGTTTTCATGTCTTTGTACAACTTCGGGGTGAGCAAGTCATACATGAAAGCCCCGGTTTTACCACCGAGTTTGTCGTGCTGGGTAGCCAGCAATGTCATTACATGTTGATAGTCTGCACCATCGCTTACGTGGTTGTCTACAAAAATATCGGGGTCCAGCGCAGTGAATAGCTTTTCAAGCGAACGTGTTTCGGCCGCATCCTCCTTTATGAAGTCCCGGTTCAGGTCCAGATTTTGGGCATTGCCCCTGAAGCCGTAGGTCTCAGGTCCATTTTGATTGGGGCGGCTCACACCGCGGTTAAGGGCACCGCCTACGTTGTAGACTGGTATCACTGCCAGCACAATGTTATCTGCAACTTTTACCTTTCCCGTGGCGG
>CAILMA010000233.1 GCA_903835145.1 uncultured Bacteroidota bacterium | reverse complement strand
TTACCGCGGCAGCCGGCGTTGCGGGACTTATTAAAACAACATTAGCATTATATCATAAGCAGATTCCTGCCACCATTAATTTCGATGTGCCGAATCCGGAAATAGAACTGACGGATAGTCCATTCTTTATTAATAATAGCCTTAGGAATTGGGACGACACAGGAAGGCGGGCTGCAGGAGTAAGTTCGTTTGGGGTAGGTGGTACCAATGTGCACGTAGTGTTGCAGGGTTTTGAAAACATTACACCGGAAATGGGCCAGGGCAGACCAGCCGAGTTGTTTTGTTGGTCGGCAAAAACACCGACAAGCAGAGACGAATATGCAAAAAAACTCTCCAGGTATATAAGTGAAAATTACGGAATCGCACTCGGTGATGTTGCATATAATCTTCAATTCGACCGTCAGGAATTCAAATCAAGACGTTTTATAGTTGCCACTTCTGCAGAAGAAGCGATAGAGAACCTCGCAGAGCAATTGACTGGCAATGTTGATACTGTTGAAGAGGACTTGCATGAAGTTGTGTTCATGTTCCCCGGGCAGGGAGCCCAGTACCTGAATATGGGTGCTGAGTTGTATGAAAATGAAACCGTATACAAGGCTGCGATAGACGAATGTGCGGAGTTACTCCTGCCATTTTTGGATCAGGATATCAGGCAGGTCATCTTTTCAGAAACCAGCCTCCATTCAAGTGAAAAAATAAATAATACATCGTATGCCCAGCCAGCTATATTCATAACCGAATATGCACTCGCAAAGTTATGGATGAGCTGGGGCGTGCAGCCTACGGCATTTATCGGTCATAGCATCGGCGAGTTTGTCGCTGCCCATTTATCAGGGGTATTCACTTTGCGCGACGCACTTAAACTTATAGCAACGCGTGGCAGGTTGATGGCCCAAATGGAGCCCGGTCACATGCTCGCAATCAGAGCTCAGCACCAAAAAATTGCCGGGTTGCTGCCCGCAGATTTATCTCTTGCAGCGATAAACAGCGACGAACTTTGTGTTGTTGCGGGACCATGTGCGGCAATTGAGGCATTTTCGAACGACCTTGAGCTTCAGGGCATATCAGCGAAATTGCTGAAAACCAGCCACGCTTTTCACTCATCGATGATGGAGCCGGTGCTGGCGCCATTTTTGGAAGTCGTTAAAACGGTCGAATTGCAGGAACCTGAGTTCCTGCTCATTTCTACTGTTACCGGCAACTGGATCACAGATGAAGAAGCTACCGACCCTGCCTATTGGGCTAATCACCTAAGAGCAACGGTACAGTTTAATGACGGACTGGAAACAATTCTGGACAACAGCTTTAGCTTCCTGCTGGAATGTGGTCCCGGAAATGTTACCACCACACTTGCCCGGCAAATTTCGTCAGGTAAGTCTATAGTAGCAGTTCCGTCATTGCATGTAAATGGCAAAGAATCAGAATATTATGCCATTTTATCTGCTCTTGGTCGCCTGTGGCTCAAAGGGTTCCCTGTAGATTGGCAGTCGGTATATAGCGGTCGAAAAGGCAGGCGCCTTAGGCTGCCAACTTATGCGTTTGACAAGAAGAAATATTGGGTGAATCCACCTGTTTCGGTACAAGCAAAAGTACTTAACGCAGAAATTGAACCTATTAAGACAAAAGAGTTTGTTTCGGCCCCTTCATTGCCGGCAACTCTAAATGGTGCCGCCGAGACCATTGTTAATAAAGTTAAATCTGTTCTGGAACAGGCATCGGGCATTGAAATGACAGGAGTAGGCACAGATGTCAATTTCATAGAACTCGGGCTTGATTCCCTTTTGCTTACGCAAATTGCGATAAACCTTAAAAAAACTTTCAATACCTCCATCACGTTTCGGCAACTTAATGAAAGCTGTAATACGATAGGAAAGCTGGTGGCATATTTTACTGTTGATGCCGGGAAAACCGAGCATCATGCCAAATTAAAAGCTGATAGTATCGCCGTTGACCTGAGTCCTAAAAATCAACTCACTGAAGATGAACTAAAAGAACTCAAGAAACCATTTGGTGCGACAGCAAGAATAGAAAAACAGGTTACAAGTCTCACCGAGCAGCAAGCTGTTTTCTTAGATGAACTGATTTTAAGTTACAATAAAAGAACCGCAGCCAGCAAGAACTATACTCAACAGCACCGCGATTACATGGCTGACCCAAGAGTTGTATCTGGATTCAGGCCACTTACAAAGGAACTGGTGTACCCGATAGTTGTGAATAAGTCGAAGGGTAGTCGCTTGTGGGACATAGATGGGAATGAATATATAGATGCACTAAACGGGTTTGGCTCTAATTTCTTCGGCTATCAGCCCGATTTTATTGCTGAAGCACTAAAAAGGCAAATTGACGCAGGATTTGAAACCGGCCCGCAGCATGAACTCGCTGGCAATGTGGCAAAATTGATTTGCGAATTTACTGGTGCCGATAGAGCTGCTTTCTGTAATACGGGTTCTGAGGCTGTTCTGGGTGCTATGCGCATTGCACGCACTGTCACCGGTAGGTCGCTCATAGTAGCCTTCTCCGGCTCCTATCACGGTATCAACGATGAAGTTATAGTTCGGGGCACCCGCCAATTGAAGGCCTATCCAGCCGCTCCGGGCATTATGCCGGAAGCAGTTCAGAATATGCTGATTTTGGAATACGGTACTGACGAATCATTGGCTATTTTGAAGGAAAGAGCACATGAGCTTGCTGCAGTGTTGGTAGAGCCTGTGCAAAGTCGCAGGCCAGACTTTCAGCCTATGGCGTTTTGAAAAGAGGTAAGGAAAATCACTTCTGACAGCGAAACCTGCCTCATATTCGACGAAGTAATAACCGGTTTCCGCATGCATCCAGGTGGGGCTCAGGCCATTTTTGGTATCAAAGCCGATCTGGGTACTTATGGTAAAGTGATAGGTGGGGGCATTTCAATAGGTGTAATCGCCGGAAAGAAGGAATATATGGATGCCCTTGATGGTGGTACGTGGGCATTTGGTGACGAGTCCGGACCTGAAGTTGGTGTTACCTATTTTGCAGGTACATTTCTTCGCCACCCGCTTGCGTTGGCTGCGGCTAATGCTTCTCTTTTGTATATGAAAGAAAAAGGAGCAGAACTTCAGGAAACGCTGAACACGAAAACAAACTACCTTGCTGGGGAACTTAATAAAATATGTTTGACGCAGGGTGCGCCGTGCAGTATTGTCTCGTTTGGTTCGCTTTGGAAGGT
>CAILMA010000232.1 GCA_903835145.1 uncultured Bacteroidota bacterium | reverse complement strand
TACCTCGGGTAGTACTCCCGCATAGTTATCGCTGGCAAAGCTTTTCATTCAAAATAATTTGAGGCTAAAATTAACGGTTTTCCTTACTTTTATAGAGGTAAAATTACAGTTTAAAACGTGCAGGGTTAACAACTATTTCTTTCCCGACTCTGGTTTTACCACTCTGCAAGCAATCGCATGAAAAGGTTAAGGTTACTTTTATTGGCCATGCTGGTATGCGGTGTTGGGATAGCGCAACACCCGATCCCTATGCACAACCTCTGGGCTCGCCCGCAGGTTCATGTTGTATTCGGTGAATACAAGGTCTCCTTCACCATTAAAGACATCAATAAAGCCCTGATGTTGCTTCGGCAAACAAGTGATTCTCTGCAGGTTACCGAATGCGGACTCGATACTGCCAAAGACTATTACTACGAGCTCTTTCCCGGGTCGCATACACAGTACAAGACTGCTATGGAGCCCTTGCTCCAGAATTTGGTTGGTCCGTTTTTATTGTCTGCCGGTCACGCACTGGTAGAGCGAAAGCACAAACCACTGAAAGAAGTTATTATGGATACCGGCCAGGTAGGCATAGGCGAAACGGATATATTTATTTCATTCTTCGACCCTAAAAACAGGACAATGCTATTCTCCGGCAAGATGAACATAGATATGTACAAAAAAGACCTTGGCATTGACGATTAGCTTTCGGTACCCGCATTTACTCCCTGGTAATTTTAGAGGTGAAAGAAAGTTGCTCACCACGCACCTGCACAATATAAACGCCAGAAGCAAGGTTCTTTACATCAATCGGCACCGAAAAACGACCATTTTGAGTCGTTGTGTTTACGCTCGAAAGCATTCTTCCGGTAACGTCGGTGAGCGTCACAGTTACTATCCCTGCTTCTGCATTGGCTCCTGCAACCGTTACAAAATCGATGGCTGGATTTGGTGAAACGCTGCAAATGGCTGGTGCCTGCACTGGCGCAGGTGTTGAGAGCGTTGTGCAGCCAGCAATCGAAAGCGCCTTTTCCAGCACATAGTCCCGTTTGTTTCTAATACCGTCCCGGGTCACTTCCGTTACCACGTCGGGTACTATACCTGTGCGTTGCGCATTCGCACCGCTGGGGTAGTATATGCCCATCGACGAATAGCCTGTTTGTATGTCCTGCGTCATCTGCCAGTAGCTCACGTTGCCGTCGGCGCCGGCAGTCTGGGTACCCACTTTCACCACATCGGGCATTGCCTCAAAAATCATACAACTATATTCGGCCTGGCTTTGTGTTTGCTCATTGATGAGCAGAATTATTTTGCCGGTATAGGGTGCCGGGTTGCTGTAATAGCCGAGAGAATCGTAGGCCCAGAAAAATGTACCCGGGTAGGTAACATCGGGTATCAGATCATGAGAAAAAACCATCGGATTTGCATACATCAGATTTGCTATAGACCATGCTGTGCCGTTCGGGTAGTTGCGGATATCAAATATTATTGCCGACTTATTTCCAAGGTCACTATACATCTGCGCAACATTAGAATCCTGTAGGTTACCCATATTTACATAGCCTATGTCGCAGGGTAGGGTGGTCCAGTTAATGGCAGAAAGCGAATCGTTAGGGTAAAAATAATCGTAGAAAAAGCCGGTGTTGTAGTAAGGATTCAGCGAGCAGGTAACGTTGTGGGTATGATAGGTGCCTGTTGAGTCTTCAATCACCATCGCCTCGGCAGCCCCTATCGTTGTTCTTCCCAGCATGTATTCGCACATAAAACGGTGGAAAACATTGAGGTTACCCGCTGAGATGTAGGGTCTCAGGCTATCTTCCCATTGTGCCATACTCAGCCCGTCGAGCGATACCAACGCATCTCCCGGGAGTATGGTGCCAATGGATGATTTTTCAACTACATACTGCCCTTCTGTGTATACGAGGCGAACAGGTGGAGAAAATAACCCGGGTGGCTGAAAGTAGACTGAACTATGTGTAAGGCCCTCTACATGCGCGTCATGAAGTTCTGACGTCAGTTTTTCGCAGAGGTAATAAAAAGTCACAGGATCGCTTACATCGGCAAATAAAGGTGCATAATGCACCAGCGAAGAATCCCACGGGTTGTCCATGATGTAATTATTAGGATAAAAATAGCTCACGAGATTCCAGTATTTGAACAGCATCAGCAACCGGTATGCCCTGTCCGGGAAAGAAGAAGAGCTGTTTACATTGAGCTCAGGGTTATCATTCGGAAATACCAGCCAGCCTTCGTAGGAAGTCGTGTGGGTATTGTTTTGAATAGAACATTCGTCGTGGGGCCTGAAGTTGTTGCTGATGGTATCAAGGTCAGTACGCACTTCTGAGCGAAGAATAGAGTCATTGATCCAGCCAAGGTTCAGGTTTCTCCTCAGCTCAGGAGGCAATGCAGCAGGCGGCGGCGTGGAAGTGAGTGCCGTTGGCCCTGCAGCCAGCAGCATGGTATCTATCCAGTCGTTGAGTCCGCCTGCTGTAAGTGCAGTGTCTATACCCGGTAAAACGGTGATTAAAACACTATCCCAGTTAACAGCGCAGGTTGAAACTCTGGAATGAAAATATTTAACAAACCCAAATACCTTGGCCGTGTAGTAGTATTTCTGTGCTCTGCTTATTGTTTGGGCATTAAGCTGTACCAGCGATAACAGCAGCACGAAAAGGAGTAACAATTTTTTCATAACAGTCCGGTTGTAACAATAGTTAATAAGCAGGCTTAGCCCGTGGCACCGCACAAATAGACGTAAAAAAGTACCAAT
>CAILMA010000231.1 GCA_903835145.1 uncultured Bacteroidota bacterium | reverse complement strand
GTGCTTCAACCGCCTTAACTTCAACGATCAATTTATTTTCTATTAAAATATCACATCTAAAACCACATTCTAATTTAACATCTTCAAATACAAGCGGGATAGGCTTTTGCCGTTCAACTTTTAATTCCTTTTTATTTAGCCTATGTATAAGGCATTCTTCATATACCGATTCTAAAAGACCCGGGCCCAATATTTGGCGAACACGAATTGCTTCACCAATCACAATATTTGAAAGTTCATTTTCTGTCATAAAGGTTAACCGCAAAGGAACCTAAGAAATCGCAAAAGAGCGCAAAGCCCATTAAAATTTTATACCGTCTTGCTTTTTTGTAGCGATGTAGGGCGTTAATATTTCACATTCATATTTAATTTATCTGTAAATGATGTAATTCCGCACCAAAGGCATTGGCTCCTTTCATAAGTCCCACTATTAAAAAAAGTTCGAACAAATTTTTTGCGCCTTCTTTGTTTATACTTTATTTCCCTTGCGACAAGTGTTTATTAACACCTGAACTTTGCACTGCTTCAATTGAAAAATCTTTGCGCCTTCTTTGCGAACGCTTTGCGCTCTTTGCGGTTAATATTTGTCAACGCCAGCACTCCACTTTGAATATCTACACGGTCACCGTTCGCGGATCAGCATAGTGAGCGATACCAAAATTCCTTTTTTGTGCTTCTTCGGGGTGTGTTACGTGCCATTCGAACTCATCGCGGAAGTGACGGATAGCAGCGGCCACAGGCCATGCAGCGGCGTCGCCGAGCGGACAAATGGTATTGCCCTCAATTCTGCGTTGTATATCCCAAAGCAGGTCTATATCGCTCATTTTGCCTTTCCCGTTCTCGAGGTTCTTCAATATTTTATACATCCAGCCTGTTCCTTCACGGCAAGGGCTACACTGCCCACAACTTTCGTGGTTGTAGAAACGTGCGAGCGTCATGGTATGGCGCACTACGCACTGGTCTTCATCGAGCACTATAAAACCACCGGAGCCCATCATAGTACCGGTAGCAAACCCGCCGTCAGAAAGGCTTTCGTAATTCATATACCTTGTTTCGCCCTTTGCAGTTTTGAACAGCAAATTGGCGGGTACTATAGGCACTGAAGAACCACCGGGAATACATGCTTTGAGTTTTTTGCCCTTTGGTATACCGCCACAATACTCGTCGCTATATATAAATTCTTCAACTGAAATCGTCATGTCAATTTCATAAACACCTGGTTTATTTACATTGCCACATACCGAAAGCAGCTTTGTGCCGGTGCTCTTGCCTACGCCTATCTTAACGTATTCATCGCCGCCCATTTCTATAATAGGCACTACAGCAGCAATGGTTTCAACGTTGTTTACCACTGTCGGGCGCATCCAAACCCCCTGAATAGCGGGGAATGGAGGCTTCATGCGTGGATTACCGCGCTTGCCCTCAAGCGACTCTATAAGTGCTGTTTCCTCACCACATATATAGGCTCCGGCGCCGCGGTGCACCACAATTTCGCAATCGAAACCGGTGCCCTGTATATTTTTACCGAGCCAGCCATTTTGTTTGGCTTCTGCAATGGCCTGATTGAGAATATCTGGTATCCATGCATACTCACCACGTATATACACGTAAGTATTGTTGCTGCCCAGCGCAAAACTGCTGATGAGCAAACCCTCTATAAAGAGGTGCGGATGAAACTCCATCAGGTAACGGTCTTTGAAAGTACCTGGCTCTGACTCATCGGCATTGCACACAAGATGGCGTGGCACGCCTTCAGGCTTTGCGAGGAAGCTCCACTTCATACCTGTAGGGAAACCTGCTCCGCCACGACCACGAAGGCCGCTCTTTTTCACCTCTTCCACAATATCTGCGGGGGCCATTTTCAAAGCTTTTTCAGCAGCCTGGTAGCCGCCGTTGCGGCGGTAGGTATCGTAATAACGGATACCTTCTATATGGTCGTTCTTTAATAAAAGTTTTACTGACATTATATATCAAATGGTTGCAAATGTATGTCTAAAAAGTTTTTAAATAGTGCTAACTTGGGATTCTGACCATGGTCTAAAACCCATTTGCTTTTATCTGTAAAATCACGGTCCTTATCTTTAATTTTATCATTTTTACCTTCTCCATTTTTATGGGCACATTTCAGATATACATAAATTTTTGACTTATCGGCAGGTATAGAATAATTGGGGTCAATCGCTTTCACTCAATTTTCAAACCCCTGCCAACACCTCATATGATTCCCTGATGTTCCGCGTTAATGCATGTTTCCAATAATGTTTCAATTGCCCATCACTACCATTGTCAGGGAAAGAAATACTTCAAAAGTAATATTTAATTCTCTTTTTCTTTCCTCCAGATAAGCCAACTTTTCGTTGAAGCCATGATGTTGAGCCGTTCCCTGATAATTTGCGTCAAAGATCACGATATTTTTTCCGCCTTCCCGTTCTTTATTTATTTCTATTTGCCTCAGCCGTCTATTTGGCGGTTATTATTAATGCCCTCATATCCACCGCAAACAACGATTAAGCTGTTTAATTGCGGTTTTG
>CAILMA010000230.1 GCA_903835145.1 uncultured Bacteroidota bacterium | reverse complement strand
CCGGATGTTTTATCAGCGAGCCGATGATGAACGCAGCCTTAGGAATTTGCCTGATCACTTTCTGGGGCAGTTTTTCCATCAGAGATTTTTTATAGAGCAGGTTAGCAGCGTCAGTGTCAAAAATGCCCAGCATTTTCACGCTTTTACCCATCAATGCGAGCTGCCGCTGCATTTCTACAGCTACGTAGCCGCCGAAAGAATAGCCTGCAAGGGCATAGGGGCCCACCGGGTTATGGCGGGTCATTTCATTGATGTAATGGTGCGCTATCGCCTCCATATTGTCGAATGTTTCCCCATTGCCATCCATACCCAGCGGCTGGAGCGAATAAACAGGTTGCTGCTCATCCATGAATGTTGTCAGATTCCGGAAGTTCGACATGTTGAAACCGTCGCCATGTATGATGTAGAGCGGCATTTTATTGCCAGTTGGTTTTATGGCTACCAGCGACTGGTAGACTTCCTGCTCCCGGTCTTTTCCTATGAATTTTGCAAAAGCTTCAACGGTGGGGTATTTGAACAGAGCATTTATGTTCGCCTTTTTATGGTATTTTTTTTCTACTTCCGCAAGTAGTTGCACTGCCAGCAGCGACTGGCCGCCGAGGTCGAAGAAATTACTCGTCATGCTTATTTCCCTGAGGGCAAGTACCTGCTGCCAAAGAAGCGCCATTTCTTGTTCTGCTTTGTTGCGTGGCGCTATGAATTCTTGTCCCGATTGCACTTGGGTAATGTCAGGGAGGGCTCTACGGTCTATTTTACCATTAGGATTCAGTGGCAGTGCTTCCAGCTCCTTCCACATGCCGGGAACCATATAGTCCGGCAGTTTCCGGCGCAGGAAGGAGAGCATAGCATCGCGGTCATACCTTGGTTTCGGCACTATATAGCCAGCGAGGTGCCGCAATCCATCGACCTCAGGCGCAGTAACTACTGCCTGATCAACAAATTTATACTGTCGCAGTACGCTTTCGATCTCGCCAAGCTCTACCCTGAAGCCTCTGATTTTTACTTGCTGGTCTATCCTGCCAAGAAACTCCATATTGCCGTCGGGCAACATGCGGCCAATATCACCGGTGCGGTACATGCGCCCGCCGAGTTCGTTATTAAAAGGGTCCGGCACAAACGCGTAGTCCGTTTTTTCTTTGTCGTTGGCATAGCCACGGGCCACACCAACCCCACCTATATATAACTCACCCTGCTCGCCGGGAGGCACGGGGCGCAAGTATTCATCCAGTATATAGAAGAAATTGTTGTCGATAGGTACTCCGTAGGGTATGCTTTTCCACGTTGGGTCCACTTCCTTCACCGGGAAGTAATTAGACCATACGGTGGCCTCGGTGGCACCGCCAAGGCTTACAACCTGCGCGTTAGGGAAGTATTTTTTTATTCTGTCCGGCAGGTTTACGGGAATCCAGTCGCCGCTCAGGAACACAACCCGTAGGTCGGTTTGCACATATTCTGGCCCCCGCGATTCCAATCCCCTTATTAAAAAATCAAGCGTCGTTGGTACCGAGTCCCAAAAAGTGATTTTGTATTCCTGTAGCAGGGTGGCAAGGAGGGAAAGATCCATCAGCTCCTGTTGATCGGCCACCACAATGCAGCCACCAGAAAACAGGGTGCCGAAAATATCGTAAACTGACAGATCGAAGCAAATGGATGTAATGAACATAAGCCGGTCATTAGCCCCAACCGAATAGGTTTTATTTACCCAGAGTGCAAGGTTCACAACCGAATGATGCTCTATCATTACCCCCTTTGGGTTGCCTGTGGAGCCAGAAGTATAGATGGTATAGGCCAGCTGGTGGCTTTTTATATTGATGTCAGGATTGTGTTCCGGGTACTTATCAAAATCTTCATGCCAGATGGGTAATGTAAGTGCAGCGCCAGCTAGGCTGAGTTGTTCTGCAGGTAGGTTAGTGAGCACAACGCCTATGCCCGATTGGTTAATAATGTATTCCCGCCTTTGCCTGGGGTATTCAGGGTCTATAGGCACATATGCCGCACCAGCCTTCAATATACCCAGCATGCCTATCATTATATCTGCATCGCGGGTTACGAGCAGACCTACATTATGGCCCGGCTTTACACCATTGGCAATGAGGTAGTGCGCTACTATATTGGCTGTGGTGTTGAGTTGCTGGTAGGTTACTTCGTCGGCTTTATAGCGTATTGCTATGTTATCGGGTGTCGTTCCTGCCTGCAATTCAAATAGATCAACAATGGTTTTGTTGGCAGGATACGGTGTTACGGTTTTGTTGAAATCAGGAAATAATTCCTGGCTCCCATGGTCTATGAAGGACTCAGTAGGCATTTCACATTAATTTTAGGAGGGTAAAGTTAGCGAATTAATGTTGCTTAATATGGATGATTGAAATCAGTGTTCGTGCATCAGGAAATAGATCTGCCCTCAATATAATTGGATATTAAGGGCGGTAAATGCACTTTTTGACGAAGTAGAAAAAGAACCAAACAATTTTGGCAAGTTTAAAAATCTATCTACATTTGTAGAGTGATTAGTCAATCAAGAAATAGTGAAAAGGAAAAGGAGCTGCTTTCGGCTGCGCTGGAACTTTTCGTGGCCTATGGTTTTCACGGCACACCTACGAGCAAAATAGCCCTGCAGGCTGGTGTAGCTAATGGTACCTTATTTCATTATTTTAAGACTAAGGACGAGCTGGTGCTCGCTTTGTACGTTGATATCAAGCAAAAGATGTCGACGTATCTGGAAGAGCATGTACTGCCAGAGACGACGCTTGCAGGGAAGTTCAGGGCCATTTTCACTAATTCGATGCAGTGGGCGCTGGCCAATAAAACTTCATTCCAGTTCCTGCAGCAGTTTCAAACCTCGCCATACCTGTCCCGTATTTCCCCTGAGGAAACGCTCGGGCAGGTAAAGGACCACTTGATGCTGATACAACTTGCTGTTGATGAAGGCTTTTTTAAGCCCAAGCCTCCAGAGTTGATTTTAACCATGGTTATGGGTCACATTTTTGGCCTTTTCCAGTACCTGTGCAGTAGCGATTTTACAAATGATGAGCAAAATAAAGTAATAGAACAAGGTTTTGAAATGCTCATGGCAATGCTTAAATAATTTTTTGTCTTAATAATAGAGTGACTACTCAATCGAATCTAAAAACAAACTAAACGAAATGAAAAAAGTAATTTTAATAACAGGTGCCTCATCGGGTATAGGCAATGCAACAGCGCGGATGCTGGCTGCAAACGGGAACATTGTTTATGGCGCTGCGCGCCGGGTAGAGCGGATGAAAGACCTGGAGGCTGCCGGGATTAAGGTGCTCGCTATGGACGTAACCGACGACGAATCTCTGCAGCGGGGCATTGCCACTATAATGAAGAATGAGGGCAGCATAGATGTGTTGGTGAACAATGCCGGCTATGGCTCCTATGGCGCACTTGAAGATGTGCCAATGACAGAAGCGCGCTACCAGTTTGATGTGAATATTTTTGGACTGGCGAGGCTCACACAGCTTGTGTTGCCCCACATGCGCACCCAGCGCAGCGGCAGGATAATAAACATATCGTCGATAGGCGGTAAAATAGGTGAGCCGCATGGTAGCTGGTACCACGCCACCAAGTATGCTGTTGAGGGACTAAGCGATAGCCTGCGTATGGAGCTGAAACAATTCAACATAGATGTAGTAATTATAGAGCCTGGTGCCATACTTACGGAGTGGAACGAGATAGCACGCGAGCACCTCTACAAAGTATCTGGCAACACAGCTTATAAAGACCTTGCGAACAGACACATAAAAATGCTGGCTAACGCGGACAAATCGGCCTCGAAGCCTGAGGCGGTGGCGAAATACATAGTAAAAGCAATAAACGCAAACCGGCCTAAAACACGCTATGCCGCGGCTGGGGGTGCGGCAGTAATATTGTTCCTGCGAAAAATACTTACCGACCGGATGTTTGATTCCCTAATGCTGGGCATGATGAGGAAGTGACGGGATTGAAATATTTTCCTTACGTTTAGCAAATAGTTTGAATCTATGTTTGGAAAATGGACGGGCAAAATGCCGGAGCCCGATATGCTTGCTTTCACCAAAATTGAACGCACCAAGCCTATAGCAGGCTGCTTTTTGCCTGCGTTTATTAATAATGGAGGACAATATTTTTTTGCGAATCTTGAGGTATTTGAAGACGGCAGAGTAGATGCATGGGAACTTGTAGACCTGCAACAGGTAGAGCGGAAAATCAATTCAGGATGGATCGCCACTACTGTGCCTGACGGAAAAGATATCTCTATACATGGGGTGGGGCAATTTACAATAGACGACTGTAGCTGGCTTATAAGCAAGGCAAAGGCCTATGAATACATAAAGCAAGTGGTGCAATTGCTTAATCCATCAATGCTCAACATTTACCAACACGATGAAGCAAAAGTGAGGAAGGTTGGGCATGTAGTAGAGGGCGAGTCTGGCAATGGAAAACCGGTGAAATGGCGGAAAGCCAACGATAGATACTCAGGCAAGTGGCATGGGGATAATTTCTTTCATTTTTTGAAGAAGAACGACGAGGGCTTCTATTTGTGCCATTCCAATGTATTTGCTGATGGAACCATCACCATCTCCGGAATACCCAACCCGATATTCACTGATGTTGCGGGCTTTATGGCATTCGTTGATGATAAAAAAGTGCTTACATTTTTGCCTGAAAATTCCCACGTTGAAATTTATGGCCTGGGTACATTTACCATAAAAGGTTGCAAGTATTTTGCTGACATAAATGATAAAGCAGGAGAGTTCGATGACATGGTTGCCGCGGTCAACGGTAGCCCCACAACCGGTCAAATTTGCAGCGAAATCTATGATCAATACTTGGCAACGCCTACGGTTGCACTACGGGCGGCACTAAAAGAAGCGTATGAAAAAATACCCAAAAGCAAGCGCATCTATGTGTTGGGTGACATGGATGTAAAAGACATACCTGTAAGGATGATCATTTATGGAGACAACGAAATTGAACATTGGAGCCACTACGAAATATCAAAATCCCGGGGTATGGAGTTGCCGGAGATATTCGTGCCGAAGCCAATGGATGAGTAAATGATTTAAGCGCTGACTATTTTGCTTTCGCTGCCGAATTTTCGTAGGCTTTAAGATACAGCTGCCTGTTTTCAAAGTAAATAACATTCCCGGTTTTGTCGTCCCACTGTGGCTTTACGGTGAAATGGGTGAAGGGTGCTGTTTCGTTATCGCTGTATTGTTTGTTGAATATGGTGCCATAGCGTTTGAGCATGTTGGCATACCAATACATTGCCTCGTAGCCCCGGTAAACCATATCCGTTGGTTTGCCGCCATATTCGGCCTTAAAAACCTGTGCAATATAACGGGCTATTGCCGCTGTTGAATCGGCCATGAACGGAGTCGACAGGTTCACTGTTACATTGGCGCCTGATTTTAATAGGCTGCTGCTGGCTGGCCAGCCCGGCATGCCATACACTTCAAACTGAGCAAGAGGGAAGGACGTTTTTAGAATTTTAAGTAAGCTATCAGCATATCGGGTATCGAGTATCGGCATTACCACAACATTTTTACCGGCAGTATCAAAGAACGGGGCAAGGGCTTCTTTCTTTGGCGCAGCATTACACAACAATGATTTAAGTGAGTTTTTGTACTCCCCGTTGAGTAAGTACTTGCCGGCTGCGTCCTCGGCCGGTATGGTGGTGCGGTAAAGCACAAGTACCCTGCGCTTTGCGTGCCTGGTATTGAGGTCTTCTGCTATCCATTCACAATGACTTTTCACTGACGGTTGCAACATCGTGAAGTACTGATTGTCCCTTACTCCACCATCTCCGGGCGCAGTTACTGATATGAAATTGACCTGTTTCTTTTTTGCATAGCCCGCGAGTGCGGGTATGTCCTTCAGCGCCACCGCACCAATGATAAGGTCGGTACTGTCCATCATGTTTTTATTCACGAGCATCTCTGTCGACTCTTGCAGGCTCGATACATCGTGTACATAGATGTCAATATCAAAAAGCGACTTTTTCAGTGTATCAGCAGCTATCTGCACACCCTTGTAGAAGTCCAGCCCCTGCACGGCTTTTTCGGGTATCGTCTTAACAGGGTAACCGTTTTTCACCAACTCATCGAGGTACATCGGCGCAAGAATATCAACCCTGTAGTGCGATTTCTTTGTCGTTGGCGGGTATGCAATGTCTGACCACTGCTTTATTACCACAGGCTGGGCCTGTTCAGCCGTTCCTGTGCTTGAAGCAGTCGCTTTCTCTTTGTGTTTTTTATTCGCCTTTTTTAGCTCTTTCCGGGCTTCTTTTTCGCGTTTTTTGCGTTCTTTTTTCTCTTTCCGGCGTTCGGCGCGGCTTTTTTTGGTTTCCTGCGCGTCCGTTTTTGAGCTTGCAGACTGAGTGCTGTCGCTTTTTTCGGTCGTGGTTTTGTCAGCTGAGTGTTTACCCTTGTGGCTGTGGCGTTTCGATTTCTTTTTCCAGAATTGAGCTTCCGTGCGCGTAGAAACACTAACTGTAAGCACAGCAAGAAGTAAGATAGTAAGGAAACGACGAGTGCTCATCTGCTTAACATTGGGTATTCGCGAAAATCAATTTACTTCCATTTTGCTACGGCTGCATATATTTACCAGCCCTGCTCTTACTCCGGGTTTATTCCCACTCTATTGTTGCAGGCGGTTTTGAGCTGATGTCATACACCACTCTGTTTATGCCGCGCACGCGGTTAATGATATCATTAGATATCTTACCAAGCAACTCATAAGGCAGATGGCTCCAATCCGCCGTCATACCATCAACTGAAGTTACTGCACGCAGTGCACACGTAAATTCGTAGGTACGCTCATCTCCCATTACGCCAACACTCTGCACAGGTAGTAGTATTGCGCCAGCCTGCCAAACTTTATGATACCAACCACTGTCACGCAAGTGCTGTATATATATGGCATCGGCTTCCTGCAGCATTTTTACCTTAGCCTCGTCAATGGCACCCAGTATACGGATACCAAGGCCGGGGCCCGGGAATGGGTGGCGGCTAATGAAAATATCATCGATGCCCATCTCGCGACCAACCCTGCGCACTTCGTCTTTAAACAAAGCCCGTAGCGGTTCTATCAATGACAAGTGCATGATTTCAGGCAGCCCGCCTACATTGTGGTGCGATTTTATGGTAGCCGATGGCCCATGTACCGACATAGATTCGATTACATCGGGGTAAATAGTGCCCTGCCCCAAAAAGCTCACATCGGTAAGCTTTACAGCCTCCTCATGGAATACTTCTATGAACAAACGGCCTATTATTTTTCGTTTTTGTTCAGGGTCAGTAACGCCGCTCAGTTCACGATAAAATCGTTCTTTTGCGTCAACACCCTTTGTATTGAGGCCTATGTGGCTGTAGCCTTCCATTACCTGCTCAAATTCGCCCTTGCGCAGCAAACCGTTATCTACAAAAATGCAATAAAGGTTGCGGCCAATAGCCCTGTTTATGAGCATGGCGGCTACTGTGCTATCCACACCGCCGCTCAGCGCCATAACTACTTTCTTGCCTTCAGCCTGTTTTTTTATTTTTTCTACTGTTTCGTGAATGAACGCAGCAGGTGTCCAGT
>CAILMA010000229.1 GCA_903835145.1 uncultured Bacteroidota bacterium | reverse complement strand
TGATTTATATAAAAAAGAAAAAGATATTTTTGAAACAAGCATGAAAACTCTTAAAAATAAATCAGAGTTATTGCATAACCGTCTAAAAGAAGACATGGAAATTTATGCGAAAGACCGTGAGGCTGGCATCAACAACGCTCGTGCTCATATTGCTGAAGCTGGGGCTACATTCATTGGTCAAAACCTTGATAAATACGGTTTGCCAGCAGCCTTTAAATTGGCTGGGGAAACTGTAGCCGATGTAGGAAAAGCCTTTGAATTAGTCCAAAAAGATAAAGACGAAGTTGCTAAACGTAAAATGGAATATGCAAGACTTAATGAACAAGCAACTGACTTTTACACGGCTTCTGACGGAAAAGTTTATTCAATCAATAAAATGGTTGACCTTAAAAAACAATTGCCAGAAGGTGTGTCTATTGTGTCTAAGGTTGGTACTCCTGGACGTACTGGTGTGGGTGGCGTTGGCGCTGTTCAATTCCGTTACAATGCGGCTGAAACATTAGCGGCTAACTCACTTGGTATGGAGTTGGAAAACTTAACTAACTCACCATTGCTTGCTGCTCCTCCAGTATTTCAATCAGCAATTTCAAATCCTGCTCATGGCGTTGATAAGGATGTTATTACTGCGGCTACGTCTGGTCTTACTGATGCTGAAAACAGAGCTTTCCAACAAGTTAAAGCTGGTGTTACCCGTGCTGAAACAACATTGTATGCTGGTGGTCGTCCAGGTGGCGCTACTCAACAAGCCTATGAGGAAATGGATAAACAAGCTCCTCAAGCTGGTGACTCTCGTATTAACTTCTATTTATGGCTTGGCTTGGTAAAACAAACCGTTGCGCTTGCAGAAAAAGATTTAAAAGCGGCTGGCGGTTCTCCAGAGCAAATGAACCAAGTAGCGGACGTTAAAGCCAAAGTTGACAAGATAATTCCATATTCAGTTTCAGACGTAAATAGAATATTGGTTGGTGTAGGTGGAAAAACTTTAATTGACGATAAAGTAACAAAATTGTTACAAACGTCTAAAAATGTAAATCAATTTGAAACTGATATTCAAAAATATGGTGGACTAGCTCAATTTAAAGATGAAGCGTCAGCATTAAAAGCATTAAAAGACGGCAAGATTGAGCGAGGACAAAACATTATTGTTGGCGGAAAACCAGCAAGTTTTCCATTAACTGAAGGACAATAAAATGGCAGAGCCACAGCTTGTTTATCACGACACTAAAAAGGATAGTTCATCTGGTCTTCAATACCATGATGTAAGTACGCCTGTAGCATCATCAAGTGGTAGAGAATCTGGCTTTGACATTGCTAAAGACACAGCCGAAAGCACTGGATTTGGTGCTGCAATTGGCGCAGTTACTCCAGAGTTATTAACTGGCGCTGGTATGGCGTTAGAAGCTGGCGCTCCTCTTGCTGGTCCTTTTGCTCCTGCTGCTGAATTTGCAGGGATGGCTTTGACTACTGGCGGTCAAATGGCTCGTGGTGCTAGAGGCGCTGAAGCCTTAACTACTGGTTTAATTTCTGGTGCATCTACATTAGGTGGAAAAGTAACTCCTCGTCCAGAAACGCCTGTATCCATTCCTGGCACTCCTTATGCTGTTCCTAGAGGTTCATTAGTTGAAAATACTATTGGTTTTGGCGCACCATTAGTCGGTGCTGGTGCAAAGTCATTATTAACTCATGCGCCTGTTATTAAAGATGCCGTAGCGTTCTTTAAACAACAAACTGGCAGAAGTGATTATGCGGAAGCCGCTTCACGCGAATTATCTAACTTTAGAAACACAAGCAAGCTAAACAATATTTTTCAGTTTAACAAACCGTCTGTTCGTTTATCTGAGCAAAATACTCAATCGTATCGTGATTTGTTTTCTACATTGCAAAAGAAAGATGAAGCCACACAAAATGCCGTGCTAGGCAGCATTTCTACTGCTCAAAAAGATGCAGACGCAATTAGACAAGATGCAGCATTACGCGCTCAAAAAGTATTATCAACAAACAAACTACAAGCACAAGTCATCGTAGATGAAGGCGAAAGAAAAGCCAAAGGGATTATTGATAAAGCAGTTGATGATGCTTCTAAAAAACTAGGAATTGCTCGTAGAGCTGAGTCTGCTGGTAGAAAAGCGTCTGAAGCATCTGGTATTACTTATAGCGCTATTGGTGATGCAAATGTTACCCAAGCACAAAGCGGTCAAAGACTGCAAGGTATGGTTGTGGATAACTTATCCAAAGAGGAAGCGGCTATTTCTGGTGAATACAGACGCGCTAAAGAATTAATTAATCAAAGAGTAGCTGCCAAAGAAGCTCAAGGCATTAGTATTTATTCTACTAAAGCGTATAAAGAGCTTGAGGATTATCTCAACAAACAATTAATTAAAGGTAAGTATAAAGAGTCAACGCAATTTGCGCCTGTGACTGAGCCTGGGCTTCGTAGCGTTTATGAAAAAATTGAAAAAGCCATTAAAGAACAAAAAATATTTGATGGCATAGATGCTCAAGGTAATCCTGTTTTCCGTGACGTTCCAACATCTTTTGAAGCGATTGACCATGTAAGACGTAAGGTTGGTGAAGTATTTAATGGTAAGGAAGTTGAAGGCTATGACGGGTTATTGCATGAGCAGGCAAGAGATTTGTATGCTGCGCTTCGTAGAATTCAAACTGAATACACAGACGGTGAATACGCTAAAGTTTTGGAAAACTACGCTGAAGGTAAAGGAGCAGTTAATCAATATGGCAT
>CAILMA010000228.1 GCA_903835145.1 uncultured Bacteroidota bacterium | reverse complement strand
CAGACGTGTGCTCTTCCGATCTCTGCTCTTGCAGCAGCGTGCCGACAACAAATACCATTCATCACTATTGTGGACGAATACCTGTTGCAGTCATCCGCGCCCGGGAGAACCTGTAGAACTGGCGGCATACAGGAGGTTGTATGAAGAAATGGGCATCATATGCAGGGTTGAGGAGCAGTTTAGTTTTGTATACAATGCAAAAATGGACAACGGCCTCACTGAGTATGAATATGATCATGTCTTTACCGGGATTTATGATTTGACGCCGATGCCAAATGCTGCAGAAGTGGCAGGGTATAAATACATGAGTTACGAGTCGCTGGCGGAAGACATAGCTGCACACCCTGAACGATACACCGAGTGGTTTAAGATTTGCGTGAAGGATTGGAAAGAAGAATTATTTGACAAAAACAAAAAAGGAAATGAAAACGTATCAATTGTATAAAGAACAGTACCTGCCAATTTCACTGAAAGAGGCATGGGATTTTTTTTCGTCGGCAGGTAATTTATCAAAAATAACCCCGGCAGAAATGGATTTCAAGATACTCACGAAGCTTACTGGTGAGCCCATCTATGCAGGAATGCATATCGACTACATTGTGAAGCCACTATTGGGCATACCGATGAAATGGACTACCGAGATATCAAAAGTTGATGCGGGCAAGAGCTTTACTGATAAACAGATCAAGGGGCCATACGCTTTGTGGGAACATACACATACCTTTACAGCAGTAAAAGGCGGCGTATTTATGACCGATACTGTTTTGTATGCTGTGCCTTTGGGGTGGCTCGGGCAGATAGCGAGGGAGCTGATAGTGAAAGCAAAGCTTGAAGACATTTTTAAATTCAGGGAAACAAAGCTGGTGAGTCTTTTTGGCCAGTATCAAGCATAATACTATGTGGTTGTTATATGTTTTTTTTACTCTGGGTACTTTCTTCGCGATGGAAGGTGTGGCGTGGCTGACGCATAAATATGTAATGCACGGCTTACTGTGGATGCTGCATGAGGACCACCATCAAAAAAATCCCACTTCGTTTTTTGAAAAGAACGATTATTTCTTCCTGATTTTTGCAATTCCGGGTATCCTATGCCTTGCGGTGGGGTTGTATACTTCGCTCACCTACCTTTTGTTTATCGGTCTTGGTATTACGCTCTACGGTTTTGCCTACTTTTTGGTGCACGATATTTTTATTCATCAGCGTTTCAAGTGGCTGCGGAACACTGATAACGTATATTTCAGGGCTATCAGGCGGGCGCACAAGATGCACCACAAACATCTTAGTAAAGAAGACGGGGAGTGTTTTGGTATGCTCTGGGTACCGACGAAGTATTTTATTGAGGCGCGCAAAACAAGGAATGTATGATGCCGGTAAAATATACCTACCTGCTTGTTGATTTTTTGTGCATTATTTTCCCGTTTCTATTTTCGTTCCATCCAAAAATTGAATTCAGGAAGCAGTGGAAGTACCTGTTAGTGCCCGGTGGCGTTACGGCTTTGTTTTTTCTTGTTTGGGATATATTATTCACTGCGCACGGTGTTTGGTGCTTTAATCCGAATTATGTTATTGGGGTCTACATTCTCGGGCTTCCTATCGAGGAATATTTGTTTTTTATCTGCATTCCTTACTCCTGCATTTTTACTTACTATGTACTCACGCGTTATGTAAATTTTGACGGTAGCAAGAAGACAGCACAGGTTATTTCTTACCTGCTTATTGTGTTCCTGATAGCGGTTGGTTTCTTAAATGCCCCGAGGCTGTATACATCCATTACGTTTGTATTGCTTGCTGTGCTTATAAGCTACCTGATGTGGCGGAGGGCTAACTACCTGGCGGGTTTCTACACTGCATATTGCATATTGCTGATTCCTTTTTTTATCTCAAATGGGGTGCTGACTGGTAGTTTTTTTGGTAGGGTAGTGGTGCAATACAATAATGACTACAACCTGGGCCTGCGTATGCTTACCATCCCTTTTGAAGATATCTTTTATGGGATGCTGCTGTTGCTGATGACGGTTGTTGGCTATGAGCGAAGGAGGCTTGTGCCGGGAGAAAGTACTTAGTCGAAAGTAGTTAGTACTTAGTAGAAAGTTCCGATGTGTCGTTTTTAAGTAGAAAGTAGTTAGTATTTAGTAGAAAGTCCCGATGTGGGTATTTTAAGTAGATAGTTGATAGTCCTTAGTAGTTAGTATTTAGTAGAAAGTCCCGATGTGGGTATTTTAAGTAGATAGTACTTAGTCGGAAGTCCCGATGTTTCCAAGCTTAGGAAACAAAAATGGCGAGTTTAGGGTTGGTTTCGCAAGCGGACGTTTGCTACTAAAGGGACGCAGCGAGACGCTGCGACCAGTGAGCGTTGCAGTCGAAAGTAGTTAGTACTTAGTAGAAAGTCCCGATGTTT